>NZ_BAAHBI010000010.1:562408-845686 GCF_054776755.1 Spirosoma litoris
TGGCAGGCATTCATCGATGGTAAACCTGCGCCACATTTGCGAGCCGATTACGTATTGCGGGCTATGCGTATTCCGGCGGGTAAACATACCATTGAATTCCGGTTTGATCCACCTTTAGCGCACACTGGCGATACCATTGACTTGATTTGCAATGTGTTACTGATTCTGTTAATTGGCTTTGTTATTTTCCATGAAGGGCGTAATCGCCGTAAGGAAGCTGTATCTGAACCAACTCCTATAGTGCCTTCATCACCAGAAGTGCCATCTGGTACCGCAGAGCAAACGAAAGTAACTCCGCCACAGCGTAAGACTGGAGGAGCGAAATCGCGGTAGTGACTACAAACCTATAAGGTTTTTGAGACCTTATAGGTTTGTACGGAGTAATTGTTTCCTTAATTTCAACTCATAAAAAAGGTCGACTCTACTATAGAGTCGACCTTTTTTATGAGTTGAAATTGCATTTCTGTGGCCGCCCAAGGCCATATCTTAAGCCAGTAATTTATTTTAGTACCTGTGCGGATACGCCTTCGACCGTAATTTTTACGGGCTTGATGGCGTCCTTCTCGTCAAAGTACATGCGATCGATGCAGGTTTCCCGGTGATTACCATCGGTTTCGGTTAATGGGCGCCGATGATAAACGATATACCAGGTATCCATTCCTGGGACCTGAATAACCGAATGGTGACCGGCGCCAGTTGCCACGGCAGGATCTTGCTGGAGAATTTTTCCAACCCGCTCAAATGGACCAAATGGCGAATCGGCAACAGCATAAGCAACGGAGTAATTAGGACCTGTCCAGCCACCTTCTGACCACATAAAATAATACTTGCCGTTTCGAACAAACATGGTAGGGCCTTCTACATAATCTTTAGGCGTTATTTCCCGAAAAATAGTACCGTCGGCAAAGGGGAGAAACCCGGTAAAATCGTCTTTCAAACGAGCGATGTTGCAGTGACCCCAACCGCCATATAGCAGATAATATTGACCGTCTTTGTCTTTAAACACATATTGGTCAATGGGTTGAGCACCATTGTGAATCTGCCCAACGAGTGGTTTGCCCAGATAATCCCGGAATGGCCCCGCTGGGTTATTGGCGACTGCAACGCCAATGCCACCTACTTCTTTTTTGTCATCGTGAATATCATTCGCCCCAAAGAATAAAAAATACTTACCACCCTTTTCGATGATCGCAGGCGCCCACATCGCTCGCTTGGCCCATTTTACAGCTGTAGAGTCGAGGATTCGACTGTGCTTTGTCCAGGTTACTAAATCAGGCGATGAAAAGGCGTCGAAAAACACCTGTTGGTTATACTTTGCCGAATAAGTTGGATATATCCAGTACTTTTTGCCGAAAATAACACCTTCTGGATCAGCGTACCAACCCGGAAAAATAGGGTTACCCGAAGTCTTTGCCGTAGGCTTCTGGGTTTGAGCCAGTGAAAGCGACGAAAATAGTGCTAAAAAAAGAATGGGAATGCAGACGTGGAAACGGGACATGCTCGGAATAAGTTAATAACTGAGTCGTAAAAATAAGACGGAATCAGCTAAGAAGCGCTTTGCCTTGTTTGAGGTGAAATTGGATTGGGGTGTATAGTGTGAATTAGGCCTGTTTAAGTTTTTGAAGGATTGAATACATTAGCAAGAACGAATAGCATTGACTTGATTTAGAACAATCGTAGCCCATAACTAGCGCTCCACAGTAGTCTATATAGCCCTCTAATTATATGGATGAAATCAAGATATGTTAGTGTATTCTATTAAATAGTAAATAAATGTTGGCATTGGCTTTTAACGATAAATTTAATTGCTTTTTTGGGTAGTTTTGTTTGTAAAAGGATGGCCTGATCTATGCTTGTCCATTTGTTATAAAAGAGAGATATGAAAATAAGACAAGCGAAGTTTTCGAATGGCAATTGGGAGACTATGTCTGAAACTCCCGGATTTCTGCCAGAAAAGGCATCTTTGGTGTTAGCATTCGGCGAGCGAAGGATACTGGAAACTACAAATCCATATCAATACCTGGATCAACTGTTCCCCGAAGCTCAGATCATCATTAACTCTACATCTGGCGAAATTATAGGCGATAAAGTTTATGATGATACGATTGTTGTTACCGCCATTGAGTTCGAAAAGACAACGGTGCGAACCGTTCAGCTTGATATTAATAACCACAAAGAAAGCTATCAGGTAGGCGAAAAACTGGCCAAAGCCCTTGACGAAGAAAATCTGCAGGGAATTATTCTGATATCCGACGGTGGTGTCGTGAATGGGAGTGAACTGACCAACGCCAGCAATCGATGGTTGAACCGGCCAGTTCCCGTTATTGGCGGTCTTGCTGGCGATGGCCCTCGTTTCGAACGAACAGTCGTTGGCGTCAATCAGAATCCCGTGTCGGGTAAAGTTGTCGGTATTGGTTTGTACGGTACTGATTTGAAAATAGGGCACGGTACAATGGGCGGTTGGGACGTGTTTGGTCCCGAACGCGAAGTGACCAAGTCGGTCTACAATGAATTATATCAGATCGACGATCGGGATGCTCTTGATTTATACAAAGACTATTTAGGCCGATACGCTGAAGGACTACCTGGGACGGCGCTACTTTTTCCGCTGTCAATTCGAGTGACGCCTGATTCACAGCCATTGGTACGGACTATTCTATCGATAGACGAAACCAAAAAAAGCATGACGTTTGCTGGCGACATACCCGAGGGAGCTAGTGTTCGATTTATGCGGGCTAACCTGGATCGGTTGGTAGAAGCATCGGCTCTCGCTGCCCAGAACGCACTGACGCAACTAGGCAAAGCTCCTGAGCTGGCACTATTGATCAGTTGTGTGGGTCGTAAGTTAGTTTTAGGGCAACGTACCGAAGAAGAAGTAGAAGTTGCCTGCGAGATTTTTGGTAGCGTTCCTTATATGACCGGCTTTTATTCGTATGGTGAGATAGCGCCATCGGGCCCAGCGTCTCCGGGTGAGCTTCATAACCAAACAATGACTATAACTATCCTTTCTGAGCAGTAAACTATGGAAGAAAGTAAGTTGCATAAGATATTATCCCGCCAGATTCATCGACACCTGACAGAAGAATGCTTGCAGGATAAACATGTCCAGCAGTTTATTCAGGCGGTGAATGAGTCTTATCAGAATTTTGATCGTGACAAAGAATTGCTGGAGCACTCAGCTTTAGTGAACGATCGGGAGTATACTGCAATCAACCAGAAATTAAAGGAGGAAGTTAGTCAACGACGCCAGTCGGTTGAAAAGCTAATTGAAGCCATTGAACTTATTGAAGTGCCAGAGGGTGAGGCTATTGCCGATTTCGATTTGAATAATTTGGTTGGCTTGGTCAATTTCCTGCAACGGCAGATAGAGTATCGAAAAACGATCGAAGCCGAGCTGAGGCAGGCTAAAGACGAAGCCGAAAAAGCAACGCTGGCTAAGTCGGACTTTCTGTCGATGATGAGTCATGAAATCCGCACGCCACTGAATGGTATTGTAGGCATGACTTACCTGATGTTGCAGGAAGAAGTGCCGCCTTCTATGAATGAGAACCTGAAAACACTCCAGTTTTCGATCGAACATTTGCAGGCGCTCATTAACGATATTCTGGATTTCAGCAAAATCGAAGCCGGAAAAGTTGAGCTTGAAGAAGTTACCTTCGATTTTAAGCAGTTGCTATCGAACATTAAGCGGGCGCAACAGGCCAAAGCACAGGAAAAAGGCAACCGGATTCGGTTGATGATCGACGACGACATACCAGCCGCCCTAATTGGAGATTCACTTCGGATTGGGCAAGTGCTCACCAACCTGGTGTCCAACGCTATTAAATTCACCTTACAGGGCACCGTTACCATTGAACTGGCGCTTGAGCATCGAACAGAGCATATGGCAACGATTTATGTATCTGTTCAGGATACAGGAATCGGCATCGCTCCCGATAAGCAGCAGGCCATTTTCACGATGTTTACCCAAGCCAACTCAGCCACAACCCGCAAGTTTGGCGGAACGGGTTTAGGTTTGGTTATTACCAAAAAGTTGCTGGAGTTATATAACAGCGCTATTCACGTTGAAAGCGAAGAGGGTAAAGGCGCAACGTTCTCGTTTACGCTAAACCTGCCAATTAGCCGGGCCACACCAGTGACGGTAGTAGCACCCGATGCAGTAGATGAGAAAACACTGAAAGGACTCCGGATTTTATTGGTAGAAGACTATCCGGTTAATGTAAAAGTAGCTTTGAAATTCCTGAATAAATGGGGAATTGAGGTTGATACGGCTGAGAATGGGCAGGTAGCTGTCGATAAATGTCTGGTTGGCCAATACGATTTAATATTGATGGATTTGCAAATGCCTGTGATGGACGGCTATACAGCAGCATCAGAAATTAGAAAAACAAATACCACTGTTCCAATCATTGCCCTGACAGCCTCTGCTACATTCAGTAACCGGGATCGGGCCGTATTGGTGGGGATGGATGATTACGTTACGAAGCCGTTCAACCCCAAGGATTTATTCAATAAAATCGCCAAGTATAGTCAGCGTCAGGTAAGTATTTAAGGTAATAGATAATGAATGATTGATGAACTAGTACTTGTCCAATTTAGATTCTAGAGATTCTCGGGGCCGCCCGCGCGGTTGATTCTAATTGATTAGCAGTAGAATCCGGTAGAATCTACAGAATCTATTTTGGTAAAGCACTAGTACTCATTATCCATTGTTCATCAACAGTATAACTTGATATCAATTTAGGGCTTCATTAATTATGGCAGATTCAAATCCAGTTGCATTACACGCTATTGATTACAATCGACTTAATGAATTGTATGATGGCGATAATGAGCAGATTGCCAGTCTCTTTGAGTTATTTCTTGACGAAGTATTGCCTGATTTTGACGAAATAGAAAATGAAATCGAACAGCAGAACTGGTCTGAAGTAGCCCAGATTGCGCATAAAATGCTTCCCTGGGTGGGTATGGTTGGTCTGACAGCGTTAGAGGCCAAACTACGCGCTATTGAAGCACAGGCTAAAGCTGGTTCAGGCAAGGCGGAAATAATGGCAACCTGGAAGCAATTTAAAACAGGACTTAGCCAGGCTATGCCCTTGATTCGAGAAGAGCTGGTTAGATTAACGAGTTAAGTTTATACAAAAAGAGATCTGTCAATCCTCTGAAAAATAGATCTTTTTGAGTAAGCACTAGGCTTGTCCATTTGGCCAATCTAATAAATATACTCTTCTCGTGCTTTGATAAAATAGATTCTAACCGTTTCTATAGATTCTTTCGATTGATATTGTACTGATCAGCAGGGGCGATAGAATCAACCGCGCGGGCGACCCCGAGAATCTATAGAAGCTAAATTGGACGAGCACTAGGTTCGTCATATTTTTATAAATCGCCTGGTTATCACTTGTTGATCAGCCAGCGCTACCTTTAAAATGTACGAACCAATGGGCAAAGTGGTCATGTCTTTTGTAACTGTTGATACTAAATTGACTAAATAGAGGCAGCTTTGAACCAATTTGCCATTAAGATCGTACACCAAAAGTTCTTTAATCTGCGCTTCTGTTGGTAATTGAATTGTTAATTCGTCTTGGCAAGGTAACGGATAAACAAGCATTTGCTGAGACTGGCTTTTTTCTGAAGAGCTTACTCGGGCACCCGAAGCACCATATTCATAAGCCCCGATATCGTATCCCTGGCCAGCTTGGCGATCAGTGCCAATAATATCATCGGTTATACCCCAGGACGCAAGATTTATTCCCGCATTGATTGCCGGCGAAGTACTTGTCAACTGGAAATTCAAGCTATCGGCGTTGGCAAACTGCATTGCGGTTATCGATGAGCTGGTAAGGTTGTTCGTCTGGGTAGCGGTAGCTCCCTGGGCGAAAGTAACGTATCGGTTCTGCCAGATATTGACCAAAATATTATTGGCGATAGTGTTGATGTTGTTTTCGTTGTAGAGCTTAATTCCTTCTTTACCAGTAGTAACAATCGTGTTATTTAGAAAACCAACTGGCGTATTCACTGAAGAGCCCGCCCGATTGTCGCAGAAAATACCATTTGAGCCCGAGTTGGCGATTACGTTGTTATAAACAACCAAATTGCCGGTATGGCCTAAAATAATCAAGCCGGCACTGGCTGCATTAATGATCACGTTGCTGTAAAAAAGACCACCAGAACCTTCGCCAATCTGAATACCGTTATCCTGGTAGCTGGCAAACGGAGAAATACCTGAATTGCGTACTGTATTATGGTGGACCTTTGCCCCCGGCGAACAGCCGTATTGAATTCCTTCTGCGCCTGTCCGTTCAACCAGATTATTATAAATCTGTAGCCCAATTACTTCGTGCGGATACACAACCTGTGTGGTATTGTCACAGGTTCTGGTTATGCCGGCACTCCAAAAGGAATTGCCTACGTAAATGCCCTCTCCGTACGTATCGTGGATATAATTATCATGAATATTAACATTATTCATAGTGAAGGCACCTCGCCAGGTCGTTGGGTCACAAGTGGGATCGGTTTTAGCCATAATACCCGCAAAGGTCATATTCATAATCTCTACCCGTTCCACTTCGGTGTCAGAGCTCTTATTAGTTATCGTCAACCCGGAACCACCACCCGACTCATTAATCAGGAACCCATAGGGGACCTGACTATCACCCGAACCCGTCAGTTTGAAAAACCGACAATTATAGAATTGGATGCCCCCATAACTGGCTGAGCTGCCAACCGTTACCTGGCCTCCACAATTGATAATCTTGATGGGAGCAGCAGCGGTTCCCTGCATGTCCATAAAACGTAGGTAGGTGTAGTTTCCAGCCTGAACGCAGATCGTTTGGCCTGGTTTGACAGGGTACTGTTGGGCTCTATAAATGCCACTAGTTGTAACCGTCAAATCGCAATTGCAGGCTACAGCTTGATTGAGTAAAAGTACACAAAACAGCAGAGGCAAAAATGTCTTCATAGCATTCGTTCCCTTTTATTGTTGACTAAACTAAACCTGCACTATTCTAGGCCATTTTCAGACTGGTATATAGATAATGTACTTGCAATCTACCAATTAATCGACCCAAAAAAACCGTTTTCAGAGTAAGTATAGAGCTTTTATAGGTTGATCGTGACTCTTTTTATAGTAATAATTTATATAACTATAAACCTATTTATTTTGTTTGCTATTTAGTAACATAAAGTTAAATATCAAAATTAACGGCATTATATTTGCGTATATATTTTACTGAATGGGGGCTATGAGTTGGCAATTCGCCTGATTTAAGGTTGTGAAATACTACTTAAATTGAAGAAAATTGTAGTTTATTTTACTGATAATCAATTGATTGGAAATGTGGAAGATGGAAAAAAGACTACACTTTTAATTCTTACAATATGGTCAGTAAGTGAAGGGGTTTATTTCACAAAATATACATAAGTACTTAAAATAAAAACAAATAAGTATACATAATTATCTAAATAGATGGCTATTAATTCCAGGTGTGTACTAATGACTTTTAACTAATTCTTGTAAAACGCAACTAAGTGCAGCCATATAATTAATTGTTGACAAGTACTTTTTTAACCTGTATGCAACGAGATGCCTTTGTTGATTTCGCCCGTGGATTTTCAATTCTTACAATAGTACTGTACCATTATCTGGCTTTTATTCCATTGCCGGGATTTCTGGCCAAAGCTGCCTTGCTTGGCGGGTCAGGCGTGCATGTTTTTCTATTTATATCAGGTTATGGCCTTAGTTTATCAGCTTATAAAGGATGGTGGTTTTTTATTAAAAAACGTTTTTTAAAAGTATTGATACCTTATTATATTGGTATTATTTTTATTTTCAGTATTAATATTATTTTTCATTTATATCGGGAAGGTTTTGAAGAACTGTTAAGTCATTTATTTCTTTATAAAATGTTTTTTAATGGATATACCCGAAGCTTTGGCGGGCAGTTCTGGTTTATATCTACTATTATACAATTCTATCTGGCTTTTCCTTTGCTACTTAAACTATACACTAAAATAGGGCCTAGGAATAGTTTAGTAACTTCTATTTTTATTTCATTTTGTTATAGCCTATTGGTTGTTTATCTGGGAAAAGTTGATGAGCGGCAGTGGAGCCGATTTTTTCTGCAATATCTCTGGGAATTTGTATTGGGTATGGTCATTGCCCGGAATCAGTTGCTAGCTAAGTTTTTGAATTATAGATGGTTTTATTATTTGATTGCTTTAGTAGTTAGCTTATCTATTGCCCTATTATGTGTAGTAGTGCTAGGGGAAATCGGTAAAATATTGAATGACTATTTTACGTTTTTGGGCTATTTATGTGGATGTATACTCTTGTATTTATTGGGTAAGAATTATGCAATATGGATTGTGAATTTTATACGCTGGATCGAAGGGTTTTCGTATTCCTTATTCATTATGCATATGTTGGTATTAGATTTTTATCGACAAATACTAGTACATCGCCCCCTATCTTTAATCGATTTGCCTATTTTGTTGATCGCTTCGTTTGCAGTTTCATTAATTTTTAACAAGCTGATAAGTTATGTTTTGAATTTAAAAATGTTGCAATCCGCGCCAACCGTTAGTACTTGATTTTTTTACTAGTAATTCTGGGATAAACTAAATAGATCATCCTGTCTATTAATTAAAAAAGATCAACGTCACGATGAATCGTTTCGCTTTTTACTAAGTATTTGTTTTGCGTAACCACTACTGTTAATTAAATGTATGGCATTAGTTATTCGATATACGCTGAATACATTTTTACTGATAGCCTTACTTATCGTTTTAGCTATAATAATAGCTAAAGGAGAAATTCCTGCGTTGGTCGGACTTATTGTCCTGCCTATGGTGGTGGCTTACGTAATGTGGGTGATCAAATCGCCCGGAGTTGGTATTTATACAGCTTTTATTATTTCGTTTTTATCGAGTGGTCTGCCTCGTTACGTACCTGGCCCTCTAAGTCTATCAGTTGATGTTTTACTCTTCTTAGTGTTACTCATCGAATTTTTTCGTCGCTTCGAAAGCCGTCAGTGGCCAAACCTTCGGAAAAATCCGATTATGATGGTAATCTTTATCTGGTTCGTGTACTGTGTCCTGGAAATAGCAAACCCAGAAGCACGCAGTCTGGAAGCCTGGTTTTACGATGTAAGAGGTATTGCACTCTACCTAGTATTGGTGGTTCTGCTGGGTTTGGAGGTGCTTTATTCTGAGCGAGATATGAACCGGTTTCTGGTTATCTGGCTAAGCATTTCGGTCCTGGGAGTCCTATTTGGCATGCGCCAACTGTATTTTGGCGTCGATAAGTACGAACAGGCCTGGCTTAATGCTGGCAATGCGTTGACGCACGTATTGCATGGAAAGCTAAGGGTATTCTCCTTTTATTCCGATGCCGGGCAATTTGGAGCCGCAATGGGACATGCGGCTTTGGTTGGCCTCATACTAGCCCTGGGACCCCTTAGTAAAAAAGAGCGATTACTATCTGCAGTTGTTGGGGTCATCTGTTTTTATGGATTGGCTATTTCGGGTACCCGGGGGGCTATGTTTGTTCCGATAGCAGGCGTAGGCGTCTATCTTATCTTAACCCGGAATGTCAGGGTTTTGATCATTGGCGGCATCATAGCCGGTACACTTTTAGGAATCCTCAAATTTACATTCATTGGACAGGGTAATTATCAAATTCAGCGGATGCGCAGTGCGCTCGATCCAAACGATCCCTCACTGCTAGTTCGGCTGGAAAATCAGAAGCGTTTGCGGTTATACCTGGCTTCCCGGCCAATTGGGGGCGGAATTGGCTCGGCTGGTTATTGGGGCCTGCGATTTTCGCCCAACACCTTCCTGGCTCGAACGCCCACCGATAGTTGGTACGTAAAAATATGGGCCGAAACGGGCATTGTAGGTCTATATCTGCACTTGTTCATGATTGGTTTCTGGCTGGTTTATTTCTTTAAACGCATCTGGAAAATGCCCGAAGGGCCGATGCGTCAAAAGATGATGGCTCTTTATTCGGGATTGGTAGGGATAGCAGTGGCGAGTTATGGGAATCAGGTATTGGGTCAATTGCCTACCGGAACTATTATTTATCTCAGTATCGCCTATCTCTATCTGTTTACCCGAAAGCCAGTCGCCGATGCAGCGTCTGAAGTTCAACTATCCACAAACCAGCTTAGTCTGACCCATTAATGTAGAGATAATTTAAAAACAACCTAACCATCAAAAATCGCCCAATACTATTGCGAACATCTATGAAACGAGTCGACTTATTGTATAAACTGATGCTGGCTGGCTGGCTGCTTTTCCTGGTCAATAGACCTGGAATTGCCCAAACGCCCGCTCGTAAGCCCGATCCTGCTCCCTTGTTGGTGCTGCCACCACTCGACACAATTCTTCAACTGGCCCGGGCGCATTCGCCTTCAGGGGGTATGCAGAATGCCTTAATTGCCCGAAGCGAATACTTTGTAAAGAATCAAAAACAGATTTGGCTGGATGGAATTGGGATTGATTTACAACTGGCTTCCAGCAATCAGGCCTTATTGATCCAACAGGCCAATGGCGATCTCAATGCCTACAACAACTATAACAACGGGTATCGGGCGGCTGTAAACGTGCGCTTGTCGCTGTATAACTTTTTGGGGAGAAAAAATTTAGTGCGCATTGCTGAGAGCGAGGCCGATGCCGCCCGGCAACAGCGAAAATTTGTTCTTCAAGAAATGGAAATAGCTGTTGTTAATAAGTATTATGCTATTCAGGCAGCTCAGGCATTGCTAAAGATTAAGAGTGATGCTAAACAGGTAAATCAGCAAAACCGCCAAATGGCTGAAAAAGAATTTGCGCAGGGTACAATTACCATTACCGAGTTATCTCGAATTGTTCAGATTTCTACAAGTACCGAAGCCGAATACGAAGTTGCTAAACAGTCGCTCTTCGAAAACGTCAAAACATTGGAGATTCTGATTGGCCAAAAGCTATTTCAATAGTACGAGACTATGAGCCTGAAACGATTTTTACGATTATTATGGGGCTATAAATGGGCCTTTTTACTCTTTCCGTTCGCTTTAGCGGGAACAGTAATTTATTTAACGAAACAAGAAGACCATCAATTCACAACCAGCTCCCTAATCTATACAGGTTTGGCTTCGGGCTATACTATAGAAACTGAAAGCCGCCGGGATTATTTCTCCATCAGTATTGCCTTCGATAACCTGATCAATACAGTCAAATCGCGGGCGGCATTAGAGGAGGTCGGAATTCGATTAATGGCTGAGCAACTGATGCTTCGAAAACCATACGGAGGTACGGCCAATGCGAATACATTCTATAGATTGCACGCTATCATCCCCGATGATGTGGTCCGGAAAGTGGTAAACTATTATTCGCTAGAACAGACCGTCCAGAATATCTATCGTTACTCAAAAATTCCTAAAAATGTCATTGGCGAAAAATTATTGAATTTAAAATCACCATACAGCGTGTCAGGTATTCTGGCAAACCTGACTGTGACTCGAGAAGGCTCCAGCGATATGGTTCGGATTTCCTATATCGCAAACGATCCGGCTGTGGTGAAGCGGACCATCGAATTGATTACGTCCGTATTTATGCGTCGGTATCAGGAAATGAAAGTAAATGAAACGGGTAGCGTTGTGGCTTATTTTCAGCAGCAACTTGAACTGGCCTCCAATAAGTTATCCTCTTCAGAAGCAAACCTTACCAATTTTTCCCGCGATAATAGAATCATCAACTATTACGAACAGACCAAAAGTTTTACTCTTCAGGATCGGGATTTTAATTTTGAGATTGACCGGGAACGGGCTAACCTTGAGTCTTCTAAAGCTACTGTAAAACAATTAGCAAATAGGTTAAATATACGTCAGGACGTAATCCTTCAATCCACCAAATTGAACGCAATTCGTGATTCGCTTTCCCTATTGAATACACGACTAACTATGTTAGACATGCAGGCGGAGCCTGATCCCAGTCAGCGAGAAAAACTCATTAATAGAATCAGTGACTTTGAGCAAAAGGCGAAGACTGGCATTACCGAATTATATTCTATTAATAATTCGCTGGATGGTTTGCCTACTAAGCTCCTTTTCGACAATTGGATGCAAGCATTTGTTAATACCGATGCAGGCGAAGCCCGGTTGTTGGCACTCTACGACATTCGACAAAATTATGAATCATACTATCGTCGGTTTGCGCCACTGGGATCCAAAATGGGGCAATTACAGCGGGCTATTAATGTGGCTGAAAAAGAATATCTCGAAATTCTACATGGCCTGAGTGTGAGTAAGCTTCGAGAGCAAAACATGGTTATGTCGAGCAATCTAACCATTGTTGACCCTCCACTGTTTCCTGGTACAGCTGAGCCCTCCAAGCGACTATTTCTGGTCATTGGATCATACGTGCTGGGATTCATTTTGGTGCTCTCGTTTATGTTGGGAAAAGAGTATTTCGATAGAAGCCTAAAGAATCCAACCCGTGCGCTCGGTAAAATCAAGCTGCCCTTTATTGGGGCTATACCGCTGGCGAACGAGCGAAAGACAACGCGTTTTAAAGCTATTGAATCGATTACGGTAAATCAATGCCTTGCCAAAATGGCGTTGATGACCGCCAAGGTGCCAAACCGGCCAATTTTGATTGTCGTGTTTAGTATCCGGGGTGGAGAGGGTAAAAGTTACTTCATTTCCAGCTTACTACGAGCGGTTGAAAATCTTGATCCTGCTGATCGACCGGATTATATTATTCAGGAAATCGAGTCGTTGCTTTACCATCCTATACACGACGACATGGTCAAGCATGCCGACCTGTCTATCTTAGTCGCCGATGCTTCTAAAAAATGGCAACAATCCGATGCGTACATGCTCAAAACATACCTCGACGGCGTGAATCATCCGACCGGTTTTGTGCTCAATCGAGTACAAACCGACCAACTAGATGACATTATTGGCGAATTCCCGCGCCCGAAGTCACGGACTCAAAAGCGTAAATTATTACTAGGAACCTAAACTATTCGCGTGTGGCGTCAGATCTGGTTTGTATCGCATTTCCGGCTTGGGAAGGTAACTATGTGAAAAGTACGGTGGAGCTGGTCAAACGCATGGCCAACCACCATCGAATCCTCTATGTCGACTATCAGTATACGTATAAAGATCTGATTTGGAGTATTCTAAAAAAAGGAAATGCCCCCGCCCAGCGAATGCTCGGGCTGTCTCCACGGCTTCGGGAAATCCCAATGGAAACGGGTGGATCGGTTTTTGTCTTGACCCCGCCCCCAGTGCTTCCGGTCAATTTTCTGCGAAACTCCAGGATGTATGATTGGTTCCAGAAACTCAATAGCTGGTTAATCAGGCCCAGCATCCAGAAAGCGACTAAGCGGCTGAAATTTGCCAATGTAACGGTTATTAATGCCTTCAATCCCTTTTATGGCAATTACTTACTGGGTAAATTAGGGGAGCAACATACCGTTTATTACTGTTACGACGAAATTAGTGAATGCGCTTGGGCGCGTAACCACGGAGCAAGAGTAGAGCGGGAATTTCTGCGGAAAGTTGACGCAACGATTACGTCTTCGGTAGGGCTTTTGGCGAGCAAAAAGCAGTTCACTAAACAATCTTTTCTAGTCCAGAATGGGGTCGATTACCTTCCATTCTCGGCGGGATATGTAGATGCCGCGACAAAGGTGAAAACCGAAAAAGTTATTGGGTATATCGGAACGCTCGATAGCCGGATCGATTATTCATTGCTTGAAGCCATCGCGCAACGTTTTACAGATGTTCGTTTAACACTTATTGGTCGGGTAGTTGCCGATAAAGCCAGCGTGGTGGAGGATGTCGAACGGATAAAGGAGCTGCCGAATGTATCGTTAGTGGGTGCTCAGCCAGCCTCTGCTTTGCCCGGCTGGTTGCAAAAGTTTCATGTGGGGATCATTCCATTTGTGAAAAACCCACAAACAGCGGCAATTTATCCTATGAAAATTAACGAATACCTGGCTGCCGGATTACCCGTAGTGAGTACCGACTTCGCTCCGCTTTCTGATTTTGAATCAACCATTGCCATTGCGACAAATCCCACCGATTTCATTCATGCAATTCAAGCTGCTTTTGAGACAGATTCAAAAGAATCTCAACAAAGTCGACAGGCAGTTGCCAAAGGGAATTCCTGGGAATACCGAGCGCTGGAATTCGAGCGAGTTCTGCAAAATATTTCGGCTTAAGTTATTACAGATAAGTGTAATAAATAGTGTATACACGTAAAAAGACTAACCTGAATTATGCAAACATCTACACAGCCAGAACGCCCATCGGTAGTAAAGAAAATTTTCTTTCCGAATTTAGATGGTGTTCGTGCCATTGCTGCCACATTAGTGGTCATGTCTCATATTGAATTGCATAAACCCTTATATGGAATTGAACGATTTGAAACCGTAAATTTTCTTGACCTGGGAAAAATAGGCGTTTGCATTTTTTTTGTTCTCAGCGGATTTCTGATCACGTATCTACTGCTGGAAGAAAGAAAAAGTTTTCATAAAATAAACTATAGAGATTTCTATACACGCCGGGTTTTACGAATATGGCCACTGTATTTTATTGTTCTCTTAATTGGCTACTTTATTTATCCCAAATTTGATAATCCGACGGGCTTCTGGCTTAGCGTATTTTTTCTTCCCAATGTTGCATTCATTCTAAAGATGTTGCCAGCTGTAATCGATCCTGTTTGGTCAATCGGTGTTGAAGAACAGTTTTATATTTTTCAGCCTCATTTGCTACGCATCAAAAAGATGAGGGCGCTTTTTTATGTAGTAGCAGCTTTTATTGTGGCTTTGGTGCTAATTAGAGCAGGTCTGAATTATTTCAAAAATGTGGGAGCAATTTCCCCCGTCTGGTGGGAGTTTCTGTTTAAGTCGCGCTTTGATAGTATGTTGTTAGGAGCCTTATTGGCTCTCTTATTTTTTGATCGATCCTCCTCGCAACTAAATATGGGTTTTCTTCAACGAATTTTATTTCAGAAGAGTACTCAGATTATTGCTTTGGTAAGTATGGTAAGTTATGTGCTGGCTATTATTTTCTTTAGCTTACCAGTTTACTATGAATTTATTTCTTTATTATCGGGCGTTATAATTATTAATATCTGTAGCACGGAATCAAGTGTTATATCGCTACAAGCAAAGCCTTTTTTGCAGTTGGGAAAAGTTTCATACGGAATTTATCTATTACATAAATTCCCTGTTATGCTGGCGCTTTACTTAACCGCTGAATATTTGCCACGATTCAATAAATTGACCGATAACCTATTCATTTACCTATTTGTTCCTGCACTGACATTTATACTGGCGTCTCTTTCGTATAATTATATAGAAAGCTATTTCCTTAAATTGAAGAAACGGTTTGGTCATTTTTCTAAGGACTAAGCCATATTTTCTATAACGCGAAAGACCCTGCCATTTATCGCGATAAATGGCAGGGTCTTTCGCGTTATAGAAAATATATTATTTATTGTAGATCAATTAGTTGTTCTTAGCGATAACGTTCTTAGGCGGTACCACGCTTTCTGCGGCCATTGCGGATCCATGCATGGTTTTTCGATTACTAAATAGAAGATGACGCTGATCATAAAAACAGCAGGTAAAAACAGGAGCAGGCCTACCAGGTAATTGATAGCATAGGATGAACTGGGTAAAAAGTGACTATAGGCACTGGTGAAAAACTCGGCAAAAGCAAGATGTAGCAAGTAGATCGAATAACACATACCCCCAATAGCGCTAATCCACGGACTCTTGAAAAATTTATTCACGGATATGCTACGGAAACATCCATAAAAAGTTGTGAATAAAGCTGTAATGAAAATAAATTTCCAGGAAAGATTCTTGTCCCAAGTCCAGGAACAAAACATAACAATAATACTAATAATCGTTACGAAATCATAAAATCGACTTTGAGGTATACCATCTTTCCAATCAGCAATATATATGTCTGCTAATAATACCCCTACCAGGAAAAACTCAACCATATAGGGAAGGGTAATATTAAGGTTATCAAACAAAGTTGTTGTATTAGCAATAATGATTTTTACTAGAATTAATGATACTAATAGTAGCCTTCTCAACCATCGATTACGAATAGAAAAATAAAAGAGCGTAAGTATTGGAGCTACTATATAAAATTGGACTTCAACTTCTAATGTCCAGGAGGGAGGATTGATTGGACTCCACTCACCATATACTATTCGATGTACGTAAAGACAACTGGCAATATAATGTGGAAGGAGTGTAGAAAAGTCCTGATGCTTAAGGAAAACCAGGATAAGGAAAAAAAGAGTCATTACGAGCAGATAAGGTGGTTCAATTCGCGTAAATCGGCGGATATAATAAGTTCGTAATGACACAGGACGCCCTGTATGCAAGGCTTGCCTGCCAAATGGTAGCGACAGAATAAAACCGCTAATGGCGAAAAATACATAAACTCCTATATGGCCATGTGCAAATATTCGGGACAATACAAAATCGCCTGAAGAGTGAACAGGACTAACTTTAAGCAAGCGCTCACTAAAATGTTGTAATACGACAGGCATTATCGCCATAAAACGAAGTCCATCAATTTCACCAATAAAACCTGGTCCGCTGATAACGCGTCGCAGGTTGTGTGGCATGCCCGAAAAAAGTTGTATAATTTTATTAATCACCTGTAAAATTATTTTAAATAGATTTAATGGACATTGATTAAAAAATGCTTAGGAACGAGCAAACTTTGCGTATAGTAAAAATAACCCTTTATGCCCTGCTCGAACCACTTGCCATCCGGTAATAGGTAGTCGTTTGCCGATCATAGAAAATCCAAGTACCACGCCCGTACCAAACGTAAAGATTGAAACAAAAGCAACGGCCGTCACAGAATGAAAAATCTGCAAGGCAATTAAGTCGCCTAGTATATTGATGACCAACATGATAAATATTTTTGTCATGTTGGCTTTAGGAACGCCAATGGAGTCAAGTAATACGCCTACGTACCGGTCAAGTGGGATAAGCGCACTGTAAACCATAAATATTCGGAAGATCACCGTGGCATCACGGTATTGACTGCCCCCCAGGGCTGTTACCAGGGGTTCGGCAAAAATGATGCAGAATAAGGAAACCGGTAGGAGAGCAATCCAGAGTCCACCCGCATTTTTTCGAAAGAAATCGGCAAGCCGTTCGGGTTGGTTGGTTCGGTGAAGTTTTACCATTTCTGGAATAGACGTTACTACTATGCTTCTTATGGGAACTTCAAGTAGTTGGATCAATCGTTGAGGAATGGAGTATAAGGCTACGGCATCGGTCCCTAAAAAAATGCGGATCAGATAAATGTCGGAACTGCGTAATAGGTTGGAACACAGCAGAGCACCGATGCTATACTTCCCGTAATTCAGTAGAGGTTGCCGTTCAAGGGCCGTTCCAGTAAAGTAACTCGACATAAATGCCCAACCAGTTGTAATGGACACTAGGCTACTGACCACCATTGCCAGTAAATAAGCTAGTCCTACTGCCTTGATGCTGAGTGCATTATTGAGGTACGCCAGGCTCAGAAGAACCAGAAAAATAAGCGGATGAATGAGCTTAGACCATTGAAGTGCGCCAAAGCGGGATTTGGTTTGCAACAACCAGCTTGCTACGGAAAGTGGGAGGGAAATAACGCCCACCAGCAGGAGCCACAAGAGCGAGTCTACGTCCATAAGTGGGCCTACTACCCACCGGCTAATCAGGACGCTTACTACCAGCAGCGACCCGCACAAAATGGTAAACAGGCTCCCAACCTGCCAGGCGGCCCCCGCCCAGTTCCTTAGTTCATCATCGTTTTCGCAGTGCGATGCCTGCTGGATTAACGCATTCAATACCAGGCCTGTACGGACCGTGTCGAATAAAATGTAGGAGGTCAGCAAGAGACTCCATTCACCGAAATCGGATTTGGTGAGCCAGCGGGCTAGTAAAATAAAGGTTAATAAACCCAGTAGCATCGAAACGCCATTGCCTAATAAGGACACAACGGCATTCTTTCGAAGTAGCGATTTCAGGTAGTCAACGGTTAATCTGGATGGCATGATGGGCAGATTTACTTAGCAAATTCACTTCACTAAGTGAAAAAGAAGCGAATAGAAATCAGGGCTAAACTGGATGCTTTGTTCGATGTTGGACTCTGGTAAATTTACTTCTGGTATGGCGAAAAAAAAACTTATCAATCAAGTTTATTAATAGGTAAAAATATATCTTTGTTAGATATGTAATTTTAAAATCATACACTATTTGGTGCCATCAAATTTTACACTTTTTACAGGCATGGTATACGATTTGCAACAGATACCATCACCCAACTTAATCAGTATGGGCGTCATTATTGACGAATAGTCTAGAGAAGTCACCACCTATTAATTCTCCTTCATTAAACTTTACGTAATATGGTTTTTGTAAACGCCCTGGCTATGTTGATTGCATCATACACGGGCATAAATGTATTTTATTTAAGCATGGCGGCCTTTGCTGGTTTGTTCAGCAAGGATAAACCAGTTGCTACCATCGAGCCTGAGCAACTTCCTAAAATGGTTGTTATGATACCATCTTATCGGGAAGATACAGTTATTCTGGAAGCGGCCCAGGCTAGTCTTGATCAGGATTATCCGTCAGACCGGTTTGACGTAGTTGTGATTGCCGATTCACTACGCCCAGATACAATTGTTAAACTCCGCAGTTTGCCCGTTCAGGTTATAGAGGTTTCGTTCGAGGTCTCGACCAAGGCAAAGGCGTTGCAAGTGGCCGTATCGACTTTGCCCGACGTGTATGATGTGGCACTTATTCTGGATGCTGATAACGTTATGGCACCCGATTGCCTAACCAAACTTGCGCCTGTGTTTAATCAGGGCTGGAAAGCTGTACAAGGGCACCGAACGGCCAAGAATACCAATACCAGTGTCGCGATTCTGGACGCGATCAGCGAAGAGATGAACAATTACCTGCTACGAAAAGGGCAGCGGGCGTTGGGTATGTCGGCCACGTTGATCGGCTCTGGAATGGCTTTCGACTATCAACTTTTCAAAGAGTTTATACCTAAAGTTCAGGTTGTTAGTGGATTCGATAAAGAGACTGAAATGGTATTGCTTCGGCAGCGAATTGCGGTTGAATACGTCGAGTCGGCTATGATTTATGACGAGAAGGTGCAAAACCAACAGGTGTTCGAGCGGCAGCGTACTCGTTGGATGGCAGCTCAATTACGCGTCTTGCGGACCAACTTCTGGCCGGGCCTAAAAGAGCTGTTTAACGGTAATATTGACTATGCGAATAAGGTATTCCAGGCGATGTTGCTACCCCGGATTTTATTGTTGGGCGTATTGATGCTCGGATTTGCCCTTAGCTTATTTTCGGGTGGCACCTACTGGCCAACCCTCATGGGGACGCAGTTAGGGCTTGCCTTGGTTACGTTTTATATTGCCACGCCCGGCTGGCTACTCAAGAAGGTGGGCGTTACCGAGTTATGGGGCGTTGTTGTGTTATTTATCCGGTTTGTTCGGTCAATTCTAAAAGTAAAAGAGGCTCGTAATAAATTCATTCATACCCCTCACGGTATCGAATCGAATAATGCCTAAAAATCGGGGTGTATATAGGCCATATCTCCAATGATATGGCCTATATACACCCCGATTTTTAGGTGACTGAAAGACTACTAATGGAGTGATAAAGAAATTCTTAGGTTCTATTGATTCTAATACTGGCAATAGAATCTAAGAATCAATGGAATCAACTAGTGCTTTGACAAAATAGATTCTAGATGTTTCTATAGTTCTTGAGATTCTATTCTACTGATAATCAGAACCGATAGGATCGAAAGAATCTATAGAATCTAAATTGGATAAGTACTAGAACAAACACTACGTCAGTGCATCAACGGCCGACGCCCGTCGAACTTTCTCCCAGGTACCCGACTGATTTCCACGTAAATAGCGAACCAGACCTGCCAACGCGCAAACGTTCATGAACGTGAAATAGAACGGCACAAAAACGGCTTTCCAGCGAAGCTGCCGCTTCTCCAGCAAATACCCTAACCACGAAGCGCCGTAGAAGAAAACCTGACCCACCAGTAACCAGCTCCAGATGGAATCGACTTGCCAGCCATCGCGCAAAACAAGACCTAAATTGAGCAATAGGATTAGGGGTAAGCATAGGGGAGTGACAGCCCAACGCATAACCCGGTGCGACACATATTCGAACGTGAGCACGCCATATCGGAAGGGGTTCAGTAATTTTTTCAACCAAACGATCGATTGAAAACCACCTGCTGCAATACGTATTTTACGTTTTTGCTCGTCAATAATGGAGAAAGAAGGGCGTTCCAGTGCATAAGCATCTGGCTCGTAGGCTACCCGATAACCTCGTCCAGCAATCAGCAACGAAATCATAAAGTCGTCCAGAATTGTATTGGGCGATACGGGCTCATACAGGTCTGTCCGAACGGCGAATAGCTCCCCGGCGGCCCCTACAATCGTGTGCAGTTCGGCATCCCAGCGCTTTAATTGCGATTCATACTTCCAGTAAAGCCCTTCGCCCGAACCGGCAGCTGATTCACTATCGGTCGTCTGAATTCGCTTTTCGCCCGCTACAGCGCCTACTTGTGTATCCCGGAAATGCCGTACAATATTTCGAACAGCATCCAGATTTAGCTGCGTATTCGCATCGGTAAAAATGACAATGGGCGTTTTCACCTGTTGCATGGCCATATTCATAGCCGCTACTTTACCACGTCGTTCGGTGCCGCCCAGAATGTCGATGGCGTCACCGTAGTTCGTCCGTAGCCAGTCGTCAGAGCCATCTGTCGATCCCTCGGTGACGAATAGGAAATGAATCTTCTCGCGAGGATAATGCTGTCCGAGTGAATTTTCGACTTTCGCGGGCAGACAGTCCAGTTCGTTATAGGCGGGTACAATTAAGGTGACCTCAGGCATGTAATCGGCCGACACATCGGAGACGGCTGGTCGTTTAGGGCGTAGTTTAATAAGGGCCCACACAACTACACCGTAGCCAAGGTAGGTATAGACCACGAGGCCAATACAGAGCAGGAGAAGTATTTCCATTTGTTTGTCTTTAGTTACCCGCCATGGCCACTGGCATCGATACAACTGCTGTTGGCTTCGTTGTATGCGTCAAATTCCAGGTAATGGCATCCTTTACGGCTTTTAGGTACGTTGGTTGCCAGGATACGGTGTATTTGACCAATGCTTTGGGGAGCGCCATGCAAAAATAATACAGATAAAAAATCAGCAGCGGAAAGCCCGACACATTTCGGCGCATAAACCACAGCCGATTCCGCGTGTGGTAGTAGACCTTCATGGCACTTGCTTTGCCAACACTCATGGACTCCCGGTGATATATCAGGGCATCGGGTTGATAATAAATCTGAAAACCAGCCTTCCGTATCCGTGCCGACCAGTCCAATTCTTCGTAATATAGAAAAAAGCTCTCATCGAGCGTGCCTGCTCGTTCCAGCACCGCCCGACTAACCAGCATAGCGGCCCCGTGCGCAAACCAGGTTGGCCCTGGCTGGTCGTGCTGCCCCTGATCGGGTTCTTTGAGACCAATTGCCCAGGTTTGTCCTTTGTAGATGTTTAACGGCCGATAACCCGCGTACTGGATAACATTGGGTTGCGAATGGTACCGAATTTTAGGGCATACAACGCCAACATCCGGGTATTGCGCAAACGGAATCATCAGTTGCTCCAGCAAATTCGGCGTAACGATGGTGTCGTTGTTCAGCAGGAAAAAATAGTCGCCCTGTGCGTGCCGGATACCCAGGTTATTGCCGCCCGAAAAACCAAGGTTTTCGGGGCTGACCACCAGTTTTACGTGCGGATAATTGCCCTGTTGCAGCCGTTCGGCAATGTCGTCATTGGACCCATTGTCGACCACAATCACCTCGAAGCGAGGGTAGGTCAATACCTTCGTTGATTCCAGCAAATCGCAGGTAACCTGGGCCTGCTTATAATTGATGGTGATCAGCGAAATCAGGGGCGTGGTTATACGTTCTCCTTCTGCCATACTGCCTTCAGGGTTCTCACAAGAATAACCAGATCGGTACGTAAGGAAAACTGTTTGGCATACAATACATCGAGCTGAATACGCTCCTGGTCCGAGACTTTTTCTTTGCCTCGTTTGGTTACCTGCCATAAACCGGTTAAACCGGCCGGAGCGGCAAAACGACGGGCGTAGCCAATATTTGTGAGCTTTTCGGCTTCGTATAACGGTAAAGGCCGATTGCCTACAAACGACATGTCGCCCCGCAAAATGTTGTACAACTGAGGCAATTCGTCGATACTAGTGTTCCGCAGGATTTTGCCTAAGCGGGTCACCCGTGGGTCTTCCTTAAACTTGCTGAACATCGCTTTGGCCTGTTGCTGGCGATGATACTGGGTTTCACAAATCTGCTTTTGATCCAGAAACAACGGACGTTGACAAGGCGTATTGGCCAGCCGACAGGTTTCGCATAGTTCGTCTTCGGGCTTTTCCTCAACAACTTTATTGTACATGTTCTGCGATGCCATACCCGCCAGCAGCTTGTCGGCGCCCGTACTCATCGTCCGAAACTTGTACATATTGAATATCTTGAAACCCATGCCTACCCGTTTCGATCCGTAGAATATCGGCCCAGGTGAGTCGAGTTTTACCAGGGCAGCCACAACTAGTAACAACGGCGATATCATGAGCAGGATCGTGAACGAAAGCCCAATATCGAACGCTCGTTTTCCGATGGGCATCCGGACCGATACGGGCTTATGAACAACCCGCCCATTCTGTTGATAATCCCGTTTCTGGATCAGGTAACTCAACCGAATCCGAAAAGCATTCTCCGAATAATTGAACGGGAATGCATCGATCACATACCCATGATACGGCTCCGCGGTGATGTCGATATGCTCCTGATCGGTGAGAAGAACGATCGGGATTTTCATGCGGCTTAATTTTGCTTTAAAGGCATTCAAAAAGCCAAGCGTGTTGAAGTTGTCGTTAAACAGGATCAGATCGATCGGAGCATTGCTATCTAGATAGGCAATTGCCCACCAGCCATCAGGTACGCTTACGACCTCAACCTGCGATTGAAAGGTTTTCTGAAAAGCTTTTACCTGCTGTTCATCATTTTCTACATAGAGTACCCGAAAAGGGGCTGTAGTTGAGGTTTGGGCCTTCATAATCAGTATCGGAATGCAATCGTAGTGTATTAATCAACATTAGGCTGCGTCACCCTACTCATTTCGACCCGGCGCAATACGGTCGATATCTTGGTTTTTACCTCCATTGGGTTAAAAGGCTTAATGATATAATCATCAGCTCCCATGTTCAGGCAGGCAATACGCGTATCGCTATCGGCAAACGTAGAGAGCATGATAATCGGCAGGCTCTTGAAGGTCGGGCTGGACCGGAGCATGGCTATCAGATTTTTGCCATCCATATGCGGCATTTGGATATCCGACAGAACGATGTCGACATGATTGCCTTCTTCTAACCAAGCCATTCCTTCCATGCCATTCTCTGTTGTGACGACTTCAAAGTCATCTTTTAGCGTTTGTCGCAGAACTTTACGGATAAATGAGTCATCTTCAATCACTAAAACAGTATATAAATTTTTCATAGGGAATGTAAGGTTGGTCTGTAAAAGTAATAAATAATCATTTGTTGGTCTTTAAAATTAACTATATGGTTATAAAAATCTAATAAAGTAAACAAATTTCGCCCATTAGCAACAGCTTTTTTTTTGAAACACGGGTAAATTAATTTTACGGTAGGCAGTCGCAGATTCAGCTGTCGAAATTCCGGAATAGCCACCTCCGATTGCTCACTTGTTCCACTCAAAATAAAAGGTGCTTCCTTCTTGTGGCGAAGAGCTAACCCACACTCGACCACCCTGTTCTTCGACCAGTAATTTCAGGATAGACAAGCCAACACCAGTACTGCTTTCGGCCGTTGCTGTAGCACTATTCGACGCTTTCTGGAACAGATTGAAAATAGTACTCTGTTCGTCTGAGGCAATGCCCCGGCCATTGTCTCGCACAAAAAACTCAACATGGTTTGTAAAATCACGGTAACCGATTTCAATCAGCCCTTCCGATTTATCATTGTACTTGATTCCATTGCTAATCAGATTTTGGAGTACCTGCTGGAGCTTTAATTTCCGGGTGTTCAGAACGGGTAATGGCCCATGAATCCGAATTTTAATATGTTTGGGCGGAAACAGGAGCCGGGCAATTTGTTCAACTAACTCCTGCACATCAACTTCTTCAATGGCCTGTTGGTCCATACTCTTGCGGGAGTAATCGAGCAGCGAATTGACCATGTTCGACATGTAGTACGACGCTTCCTTTGAGTGAGTTATGTAGTCGAGCAGTTCCTCCTGCTGAATGCCCGCAGGACTTTCGGCGGCCATTTCCAGTAGCGACATGGCGCCTATGATGCCCGTTAAAGGCGATTTAAGATCATGGGCCACCACGTACACAAATTTTTCCAGTTGCTTATTGATCCGCTCGATGTGTTGCAAGCTTTGTTTCAAGTCCTGCTGGGAGCGATACAGGCGCTCAAAAACATTCACTTTCGCCTTCGTTACGTTGATATCCAGCGGTTTTTGCAGGTAATCGACGGCTCCTTCATCGAAGCCTTTCATGACGTATTGCTCGTCTTTGCTGATAGCTGTCACGAAAATAATGGCGATGTCCTTTGTTTTGGGGTTCGCTTTCAGCAAGTGTGCTACCTCAAATCCGTCCATTTCAGGCATTTGTACATCCAGCATAATCAGGCCGATCGACTCATTTTTGAGGACCTTTCGTAAGGCATCGCCCCCCGAAGTGGCCTTCAAAAACCTGCGGTTATCGGTTGCCAGTATGGCTTCAAGCGCCAGTAAATTTTCTTCCCGGTCATCGACCAGTAAAATGGTAAATTCGTTTTCTGTATTATTGGAGATCATAAGCTCTGTATGGGTTGAAGTAGCGTTTGCAGATGTGCCTTGAGTTGGTCTGGCGATAAGACAAGCGCCAGTTGATTTTGTTCGATAGCGGCCAAAGGCATGGCCGGATACTCGGCTGAAGCAGGGTCCTGAATGATGCCGACTCCTCCGTGGGCCTGAATACACCCCAGCCCATCGGCTCCGTCGCGATTGGCACCACTGAGTAAAATGGCCGTTGCCCGATGAGTATATACACGGGCAACGCACTCAAAGGTGACATCGATAGATGGTCGACTGAAATGAACTGGTTCTGAGTAATCCAGGCTAAACGTTTCGTCGGCTTCAATCAGGAGATGGTAGTTCTGGGGCGCCAGATACACGTAGCCAGACCGAACGGGGTCTTTGTCATTGGGCTCGCATACACGAAGGCTTTCCTCGTCGCCCAGGAATAATTTATACAGTTCACTTGGCGTATTTTTTAATCGATGCACAACCAGAATGACGGTTCCCGTGAAAGGTTTCGGGAGTGATTGGAGCAGGTCGGCGATAACCGGAATGCTGCCAGCCGAACCGCCAATAACTACCAGACCGATATCGTTTGTTAGCCTCATTGCTTACGTCGGTAAATACGTGTCGGTAAACTGATTGTTTCAAATTGTGTTCGCACATCGGCCGTCTGAATCGACTCTTTCGTGCCAATAGCCAGGTAACCCAGGGGCGATAAACTGTCGTGGAATAGTTGAAATACCCGATTTTGTAAATGCCGGTCAAAATAGATCAGCACATTCCGGCAACAGATTAATTGGAATTCGTTAAACACCTGATCGACAGCCAGATTGTGCTGCGCTAGCACAATATTTGAGCGGTACTCTTTCCGAATAATAACGTGTTCATAGCGAGCTGTGTAGTACGACGAGAATGCGTTTTTACCACCCGCCTGCATGTAGTTATCGGTGTAGGCTTTCATCTGCTGCATGGGTATGATTCCCTGCCGGGCCTGGTCCAGATTGGCCGGATTCAGATCGGTCGCGTACAGTTTAGAGCGCTCTAGTAAGCCCGCTTCAGCGAGCAGAATGGCCATCGAGAAAACTTCTTCGCCAGTGGCGCAACCCGCATGCCAGATTTTAATGACAGGATAGCTCGCCAGTTTAGGGAGTACTTTCTCGCGCAAGTCCCGATAGAATGCCGGGTCTCGAAACATCTCCGTAACGTTAACCGTCAGCGATTGCAGAAACCAATCGAAAAATGATTTGTCATTGGTTAAGCTATATTTTAGGTCGTAGGTCGTTTGCAGACCCGCTTGTTGCATGCATCGAACGACCCGGCGCTCCAGCGAAGCCCGCGCGTAATTGCTGAAATCATACCCATATTGCTGATGAATCAGGTAGATGATTTTGGTCAGCTCTTCCGACGTTACAATTGGATGCTGATTCATAAACTTAGTGCGACAACCAGACACGCATCAGGGAGAACAACTGGCCTTTATCGACGGGTTTAGGAATATAGTCGGAGGCTCCGGCTTCAATAACTTTTTCCCGGTCGCCGGGCATGGCCTTAGCTGTGAGGGCGATAATGGGCAATTTGGTCATATTCAGGTCTTCCCGAATACGCCGGGTGGCCTCGTAACCATCCATTTCGGGCATCATAATATCCATCAGTACGATGTCGGTATCGGTATGCTGCTGAAGCATTTCCAGTGCTTCCCGACCATTGTCGGCCGTTAAAACGTTCATCTGGTTTTGTTCCAATAGCGTGCTGAGCGCGAAAATGTTGCGAATGTCATCATCGACCAGTAACACTTTCCGGCCTTCCAGATTCTGGCTGATCGGTTCTACTTTGGGCTGGGGGAGGGGCTTCTTCTTCTCTTCCTGAACCTTGTAAAGAAACAGTTCCAACTCATCCATAAGCCGGTCGATGGATTGAGATGACTCCCGAATAACGACATCCGATAACTTTTTGAGTTTAAGCTCATTAGCCGGGCTTAAATCTTCATCAATGTAAATAATAACCGGCATCGGATTCGACGCCAAGGCCGACTTTAACTGGCGAAGTTCCTTAATGCCATGCTTCAAATCGTGGCCCATATCGACAATCAGGCAGTCATAGGTTTGTTCGGTCACCTTCTGAACAACTTCTTCGTCCGTCAGTACATAATCGCATTCCAGTTCCAGATGCCGCTGTTCGATCACATGGCGGAGCGCGTCGTCTTTAAGGTAATTGCCCGATTGGACAAGCACCTTTTTTACTTTTCCGCTTAACTGGGTCCCGATTAATGTGAAAATCTGGTTTAAATCGTTGGCACTAACGGGCTTCTGAATGTAGGTCAGAGCGCCATCGCCAGGCAACCGAAGGTCGTTCATGCCCGATATGATATGTACCGGAATATGTTTCAGCGCTTCATCGTTCTTCAGTTCGTTCAGAATGGACCAGCCGTTTACGACGGGCAATTGCATATCCAGAATAATCGCGGCTGGTTTGTAGCTACGAGCGAATTTTAATCCTTCGTCGCCCTGGGTGGCAATAACTGTTTTGTAGTGCCGACTGCGGGCAAAATCGCGGACGATTCGAGCAAATGACAGATCATCTTCAATAATCAGCATCACCTGATCGTCTTTTTGAATCGTTTTCCGATCGTCAAACTCTTGAACATCAGCCGTTTTTTCGACGGCTTGAGCAGGCTTCGTTGCTGTTACAACAGGCTGATTGATAGTCGATGGCGCTGAAATCGGTAAATCGCTACCCGTTAACGGGAATATGAGCGTAAATGTGCTGCCTTTACCTACTTCGCTTTGAAGTTGGACCTCGCCGTGTAGCAGCCGAATCAGCTCTCGGGTGATAGAAAGCCCCAGACCAGTACCACCGTATTTACGACTGGTTGACCCATCGGCCTGCTGAAACGCATCAAAAATTAACTGTTGCCGGTCGTTTGGGATACCAATTCCCGTATCGGAAACCGAAAGAGCAAGGACCCGATCGGTCTGCCGTAAAGCCAGATTCGTTAAGGTAGTCGAAGGCTTTTCGACCCGCAGCGAGAGCGTTACGGAGCCATTTTTGGGTGTGAACTTAAAGGCGTTCGAGAGTAAATTTCGGACGGTTTGTTCAAGCCGCTGTTTATCGGTATGGATCAACGCAGGAACGGCTTCATCAACATGGGTATGGAACGTAACGCCTTTTTGATCGGCAACCACCGAGAACAATTGTCGTAAATCGTCGACAATACTGCTGACTGATGCTTGTTCGAGATGCAATTCTACTTTACCCGCTTCAATTTTCGATAAATCCAGGATATCATTAATAAGTTCGAGGAGATCGGCCCCGGATTTATGAATGACGTTAGCATAACCGATTTGCTTGTCGGTCAGGTTGTTCGATTTATTCTCCGCCAACAGCGAAGCCAGAATCAAGACACTATTTAGTGGCGTTCGCAACTCATGCGACATGTTGGCCAGAAACTCGGATTTGTATTTGCTGGCTTCTTCCAGCTCCCGCGCCTGACTGACGAGCGTTTGCCGGGTTAGTTCAATGGATCGGTTGCGTTCTTCTAACTCGGCATTGGTTTGGCGGAGCTCTTCTTCCTGCACGCGCAATTCTTCTTCCGACGCTTGTAAATTCTCGGCTTGCAGTGTTAGCTCCTCGTTGGTCTGCCTGAGTTCTTCCTGCTGGTTCTCCAGAATTGCCTTTTGCTGTTGCACCTGACGGAGTAATTGACTCATCTGTTGCCGGGCCTGAACCGTACTCAACGCAATGGCAATATCACTGGCAATATCTTTTAGCAACGATAGATTTCTGTCTGCCAGGGGTTGGAAATTAGCCAGTTCGATTACCCCCTTCAATTCGTTACCATACCATAAAGGCACACAGACGACCTGCCCCGGCGTAGATTGTCCTGTTCCTGATTGGATAGCCCAATAGGTAGCCGGAACATTATTAATTACCAAAATATCTCGACGTGTGGCTGCCTGCCCAACCAAACTTTCGCCGATGCGGTAAGATTGAGGAGCATTCGGAGATAAAGCTACCGATGCGGTCAATTGCAGATGCGGTTCCCCGTCTTGTTCCTGGCACAGATAAAACCCCGCAGCAGGTATATTCAGGTATTGGCTAAGGGTTTGGAGTGAATTCCTGGCAACCACCTTGGGGTCTTGCTGGTTTTGCATCGCTTCATTGAGCGCGGTTGTTCCCGTGAGTATCCAGTTTCGGTTGTCGCTATCCCGATTAAGCGCTTCTAATTCAGTTACGTTGGCATGAAGCTGGGCGGCTACTAAGCGATGGCGTTTGAACTCCTGCGCGTAGAAGTAGGTAAGCACTAAGGCTACCGCAAACAGAATTACGGTTGCCGCAACGGCTCCTTTGGTAAGCGTTTTAATGAGCGCCTGCATCTTCTCTTCCCGCTGGTTTAATTCCCGTTGTGCTTCGCGAAGAATCTGCGTGAGTTGTTTATCACTACTCGTTAACTCGGCAGCCTCCAGCTTTTTTAATTGATTGGCATCAATAGCGTTCGTTGAGGCATTGACCGTGTGCTGGCTGCTTCGAATTTGGACCAGACGTTGCATGGTCTGCTCGAGCTGGAGCAGTCGCTGGGTTTGTTGTAAGTCGTTGGGTGTCGCCTTGAGTTCGGTAATTGTCTCTCTTGCCTGTTCCTGAGCCGTTGAATAAGCCAGCAGTAACGTCTGGCTCTGCGTATCTAAGAAAGAACGATGAGCTAATTCCGCATCATCGAGTAAGTTCTCAAGCGTTAGCAATTGCTGAATCTGTTTGTTTTTATCGCGAGCCCAGCGAGACTCCTGTTGCTGATCCTGAATAGTTTGGAAAAACAATACTCCGATCAGCGAACCGGACAGAGTAAGAAAAATACTACTCAGATGTAGCTTATTTACAAACGAAATGGTCATAAGACAAAGCGTCAGTCGGTATAGATCAGGGTGTAAACTAGCCTGATTTTAGGCAATAGCGTTTTATAGATAGGAGTTAATAACTGTACTAGATTGGCATGACTCGCGTCGAATCAAATCAAACCTAAAAGGCATTTCTATTAATTGTACCGGCAACCAGTTCAACGAAAAGCCCGTTCGCTACAGAAAGGCAGCGATTGAAATTCGAATAATTTCCTAATTGTCAATAGTTTATGCAGAATTGGGTAGAATTAACTAAATGGACTGGCGTTCTATTTATATATTTATGGGTAGTTATTTTGTAAATATATGGAATTTATGTTAATATAATATTGATTAATATTGCATTAAAGTAACTTTTAATGAATATACTAAACTAGTAGAAGTACTCAATGCTACTTAGGGAGCAAAGACCGGTATAGTTGGCAAAATAGAATCTATAAATATTTCCGAATGTATACTCAGTGTTTAGTAGGTGCAATAGAATTCCAAGAATCTATAGAATCTAAATTGTTCAAAATCGCCGATCAATCTTTGGTCCTTTATACATACACAAGAGCATATTTTTTACCTGGTAGTGAACGTACAAATCCTCTAAATTCCAGGCTGAGGAGTAAGGAGGCTAGTTTTCCCATATGCATCTGACTCTTCCAGCTTAACTCATCAATATGGATGTTCTCACATTGGCGGAGTAAGGCCAGAATCTGACTCTCTTCGTCAGTCAAGTCGAGCGGTAAGGCGGGTACTATCCTGTTACGTGAACTCTGCTCGTTGGTTTGTTTAGTCGATTGATCCCAATTTAGGCCTTCGATAATATCATTGGGACTGGTGTAAATCTGCGCTTTATTCTCTCGAATGAGTTTGTTACAACCTGCCGAAAAGGCTTGGTTTAATTGGCCTGGTACTGCAAATACCTCACGGTGGTAGTTATTGGCATACTCAGCTGTAATTAAGGCCCCGCCTTTAGCCGCAGCTTCTACGACCACCACTACATCGCTTAAACCAGCAATAATCCGATTTCGGGCCGGAAACAGATGGGCGTCTGGTTTGGTACCGGGTTGACTTTCGGTGAGTAAGCCACCTAATGGCTGCATGTCCTGCGCTGTTTTCTGATGCACGTTTGGGTAAATAACGTCTAACCCACTCGCCATGACACCAATTGTGGGCAGGCCATTGGCTAAACTGGAACGATGGGCTGCAATGTCGATCCCGTAGGCCAGACCACTGATGACATTTACGCCCAAAGGAGCGATCGCTTCAATGATTTCATTTGTAATGCGTCGGCCATAATCGGTAGCTTGTCGAGTACCAACGATACCAATTGTTCGGGACGTGTTCAGGTTGCCTTTGCCCTGAAAATAGAGTAAGGCTGGTGCATCATAAAGTGCTTTTAAACGACTTGGATACGTCTTTTCGGTATAGAATAAGGCAGTGGCGCTCATTTTTTCTAACCGATTCAGAATTCGTTCGGCTTCGGTCAGGACATCCGATTTCAGAATAGCTCGGGCCGTTACCTCGCCAATACCGGGCACTTTCAGTAATCTGCCTAGTGGTGAGCGGAGGACATCTGTTGCCGAGCCACAATAGCTAATCAGTTGCCGAATAAGAATGCTCCCTACGCCCGGTACAAGTGTGAGGGCAATTTGGTGTTGAGTATCGGTGGACACAGAATGAAGATCAGAGTAAGTTCTTTTACTAGACACTTTATTGGTGAATAGTCACTTGTATTGGTGCGTAAACTTCTTCTTTTTTTGAATAGGAACTTGTAGCGCGGGTGGAAACCCGCGTAGCCGAAGGCTAAGTTGAAGAGCAAAGAACAATTAACCTTCGGCTACGCGGGTTTCCCCCCACGCTACAAGCATGAGCGTTTTAACAAACGAACTTTGAGCGTTTCAACAAAGCAGGCCGGGTTAATTCGCCAGACCTTTGTCAAAAATAAAATTCAATGATAATGACAAAAGTTTGGTTTATTACCGGTAGTTCCAGAGGTCTGGGACGTAGTTTAACAGAAGCTGTTTTGGCGAAAGGCGATCAGGTTGCCGCAACGGCTCGCAACCTGGAGCAGCTAAAAGACCTCACCAAAACCTATCCAGATCAGATCTACCCCATTCAGTTAGATGTGACCGATAAAGTGCAGATTATCAAAGCAGTTGAGGCCGCTATAACGCATTTTGGCCGGATCGATGTATTGGTCAACAATGCTGGGTTTGGTATAATCGGAGCTGCTGAAGCCTTTACTGATGAGCAGGTGCGTAGCCAGTTGGAAACTAATCTCTACGCCCCCATCGAAATAACGAGGGTTGTGTTGCCCTATATGCGGAAACAGCGTTCGGGACGTATTTTGCAAATTAGTTCGGTGGGTGGTCGAGTTGGTAATGCGGGTTTAACGATGTATCAGGCCGCTAAATTTGGGTTAGGTGGTTTCAGTGAAGCGCTGGCCAAGGAAGTAGCGCCATTGGGTATTCGGGTAACCAGTGTAGAACCGGGTGGTTTTCGGACCGATTGGGCCGGAGCGTCTATGACCTATGCACCAGCCGTAGAAGGCTATGAAACGACTGTCGATCAACGGGCGGATTTCATTAAAGGAGGAAATTTTGTTCCGGTGGGTGATCCCGAAAAAGCGGCAAAAGTAATGGTGGACTTGGTTGAAAGTCCTGAGCCACCTGTTCATCTGGTTCTAGGCAGCGAAGCCATCGGTATTGTAAAACAGGCCGATGTTGCACGTCAGAATGAGTTGGAAAAATGGCTTCCAGTTAGTCTTTCCACCGATCACGACGAAGCTGTCAATTTTTTCGATACTACATTGGGTAAAACATTCGTTAAAGCATAATTTTTTTTGACAGGATTTACAGGATGAACAGGATGGCTAGAATCAATACAAACCGGTTAATCTTGTGAATCCTGTCAAAAAGAGAGTCTTATGATTACACGGGCAGAAACTAAGCGGGCGTCAAAAATCGTCTATTCCTGTTACTACACCCGCAGCAGGGAAGGGGAGCAGTTCATCTCGGAACATGTGTTTAGTTACCAGATTGCTGGTACACTCACCATGACGGACGGGCTGAAAGATTATGTATTTAAGGAAGGTGATTTTCGGTTTAGTCGTCGGAACCACCTCGTGAAATTCTTCAAACAGCCTCCCGAAAATGGTGAGTTTAAGTCGCTGTCCATTTATCTCGACCAGGAAACCTTGCGCAAATTCAGTATTGAATATGGCTATAAAGCCGAGGCTCATCAGGAAACCGATGCCATTCTGGAGCTAAAGCCGCATGCGTTGTACAAGAGCTTTATGGATTCGTTACTGCCTTATTTGCAGGAGAATCAAGCCGTAAATGAAAATCTACAGGCTATAAAATTGAAAGAAGCAATTTTAATCATCTTACAGGCAAACCCGGAATTAAGGCACATTTTATTTGATTTTTCGGAGCCGGGTAAGCTGGACCTGGAAAGCTTCATGAACAAAAACTTTCACTTCAACGTGGAATTAAAACGCTTTGCGTATTTGACGGGAAGAAGTCTGGCAACGTTCAAGCGAGATTTTGAAAAGATATTTCATGTATCGCCGAGTCGATGGCTACTCCAAAAAAGGCTACAGGAAGCCTATTATCTGATTAAAGAAAAAGGAAAGGCCCCGTCGGAGGTGTACCTGGAATTGGGCTTTGAAGACCTGTCCCATTTTTCATTTGCCTTTAAAAAAATGTACGGCTTAGCGCCTTCTAAAGTCTAGGAAGCTGGGTCAATTGCTTACTCCTCAGGCCCTTTGCTGGTTTCCTGAGATTTATCCAACGCTTCGCGTAACTCGACCATAAATGATTTTATTTTTTTCAATTTGGCGATGTAGCGGGCGTTTTCCTGACGCCGTTCCAGTTTGGCTTTTAAAAATTCGCGGGCACCGGGAAGCGTATATTTCTGGCGATCAATTAAATCCAGAATTTCGGTAAGGTGGTCAATGTCTTCCTGCGTGTACACCCGATCACCAGAGCGGTTTTTCTTAGGCTGAAGTGTAGGGAATTCCTTTTCGTAATAACGCAGTTTAGAGGCATTAATGCCGAACATATCGGCGACTTCCTTAATGCCATAATACAATTTACCAGAACCTTCCATGTCACAAACTTGCTGACGTTCGACTAAACCTGCAAGTTTTACCGTAATTTTGCTGAATTAACGTAGTGTTTCAAGTTCCATGTTTCAGCCGGGCTGCCGGTCCGGTTTCATGTTGACTGATAAAACCTGGAACTTGAAACTGTGAACCTGGAACTTACAATAATGACTTCCCACGAAATTCGTCGGCATTTTCTCGACTTCTTCCGCTCAAAACAACACCTGATTGTTGCTTCGGCTCCGCTTGTTGCCAAAAACGACCCCACCCTGATGTTCAATAACTCGGGCATGGCGCAGTTTAAAGATTTTTTCCTCGGCAACGGGACACCTCCAGCCAAGCGGGTTGCTGATACGCAGAAGTGTTTGCGGGTGTCGGGTAAGCATAACGATCTGGAAGATGTAGGGTTCGATACCTATCACCATACCATGTTCGAGATGCTCGGCAACTGGTCGTTTGGTGATTATTTCAAGAAAGAAGCCATTACCTGGGCGTGGGAGTTACTAACGGAAGTCTATAAACTGCCGAAAGATCGGTTGTACGTATCCGTATTTCAGGGCGACGATAAAGACAACGTTCCGTTCGATCAGGAAGCCTTCGATTTGTGGAAACCCATTGTTGGCGAAGACCGGATTATTTACGGCAATAAAAAAGACAACTTCTGGGAAATGGGCGATACCGGCCCTTGCGGCCCCTGTTCCGAAATTCACGTGGATTTGCGGTCGCCGGAAGAAATTGCCGAGAAACCTGGTAAAGAACTCGTCAACGCCGATCACCCGCAGGTTGTTGAAATCTGGAACCTCGTGTTCATGCAGTTCAACCGTAAAGCCGATGGTTCGCTGGAGCCGCTGCCTGCCCGCCATGTCGATACGGGTATGGGCTTCGAGCGGTTGTGCATGGCCATTCAGCAGAAAAAATCGAACTACGATACCGACGTTTTCTCGGGCACGATTCACGTAATCGAAGAACTATCGGGCCTGAAATACAGTGCCGGAACCGATATGGCCGATGTAGCGATGCGCGTTATTGCTGACCATATTCGGGCCGTATCGTTTGCTATTGCCGATGGCTTGGTTCCGTCTAATTCGAAAGCGGGTTATGTGATCCGACGGATTCTACGTCGGGCTATTCGGTATGGGTATTCGTACCTGAACCTGACCGAACCGTTCATGACTAAACTTGTACCTACGCTGGCCATGCAGTTTGCCGACGTATTCCCCGAACTGAACGCCCAGCGTGATTTCGTGGCAACAGTTATTCGGGAAGAAGAAATTGCATTCCTAAGGACACTGGGTACAGGGCTGGGCCGATTAGATCAGATCATTAGCGACCTGAGTGGCAAAGGCACCAAAGAAATTCCGGGCGAAACCGTATTCGAACTGAACGATACCTTTGGCTTCCCGGCTGACTTAACGGCGCTGATTGCCCGCGAGAAAGGCTTGAGTATCGACGAAGCTGGCTTCCAGAAAGCCCTTCAGGAGCAGAAAGCCCGTTCGCGGAAAGATGCAACGTCATCAGCTGGTGACTGGATCGAACTGGCCGAAACTGATAAAGTTGAATTCGTGGGTTACGACCAGCCTGAAGCCTATGCCCATGTGGTGAAGTACCGGAAGATTCAGAACAAACAGGGAACTCAGATTCAGGTTGTTCTGGATAAAACGCCGTTCTACGCTGAATCCGGCGGACAAATTGGCGATACGGGCGTACTTGAGTTGTTCAAAGGTTCGGACCAGATTGGTACGTTGACTGTGATAGATACCCGGAAAGAAAATGACCTGAGTATTCACATTGTTCAGGACGTAACCGGTATTGACGATCTACTGACCGAAGCTGATACGGTGTATGCCGTTATCAACAACGCTCGTCGGGGTTTGATTGCCAGCAACCACTCGGCTACGCACCTGTTGCATTCGGCTTTGCGCGAAGTGTTAGGCTCACACGTTGGCCAGAAAGGTTCGTACGTTGGTCCCGATGCCCTGCGCTTCGACTTCTCGCACTTTACTAAAGTAACCGATGAGCAGTTGGCCGAAGTGGAGCGTATCGTAAACGAGAAAATTCGTGAAGATATCAAGCTCGATGAGAAGCGAAATGTCCCTATCGCACAAGCCAAAGAATTAGGCGCAACGGCCCTGTTCGGTGAAAAATACGGTGATTTTGTGCGTGTTATCACGTTCGATCCTAGCTACTCTGTTGAGCTTTGTGGGGGTACACACGTGCCAGCAACGGGGCATATTGGCCTGTTCAAGTTCACGGGCGAAGGATCTGTATCGACGGGTATTCGTCGGGTTGAAGCCAAAACATCAGCGGGTGCCGAAGCCTTGATTAACGAACAGATGGCTGTGGTAAGCGAGTTGAAAGACTTACTGAAAGCGCCTAAAGATATTGTTAAAGCCGTTCAAGCGTTGCTTGATGAACGGACTGCCTTGCAGAAGCAGGTAGAAGCGTTGCAAAACGAGAAGGTTCAGCAACTGAAAAACCAACTGTTGGATAAAGTTGAAGTCGTAAATGGTCATTCGCGCCTGGTTGAGCGGGTCGACGTTCCGAATGCTGACGCCCTGAAACAACTGGCGTATGATCTGAAAGCGAAAGTAGATAACCTCGCTGTTGTTCTTGGCGCTGATATCAATGGCAAGCCACAACTAGCGGTGATGCTACCTGATTCACTGATTCAGGGTAAAAATCTGAATGCTGGTCAAGTAGTGAAAGAGCTGGCGAAAAATATCAAAGGCGGTGGCGGTGGCCAGCCATTTTTTGCTACGGCAGGCGGTTCCGATTCGTCGGGGCTGGATGCTGCGTTGGCACAAGGGAAGGCGTTATTGGGGTAAACTAGAACTGTTATGACAACCATCCAACTGACATTACCCGATCAACAAGTATCGGCTTTGCAATCGAAGGCTGAATCGGAAAACCTTACGATTGAAGAGCTGTTGAAGCAGACGATTGAGACAATTTTAGCTCAATCATCTGCAAAGGAGCGTGCAATGGATTATGTTCTGGCTAAGAATAAAGCCTTGTACGAACGACTAGCTTAATGTGATATTTCTATCTCTCGCTGATACACTTTCGTTGCATGAGCGAATTATTCAGCAATCGGGTGGGAGTTTAGGTGTTCGAAATAGGGATGCCATTGCATCTGCTTTGATTCAGCCTTTTGCAACCTTTGATGGCCAGGAGCTTTATCCAGCACTCGTTGATAAAGCTGCTTTGGCTGGCTATTTGCTAATCTGCAATCACCCATTTGTCGACGGAAATAAGCGGATTGGCCATGCTGTGATGGAAGTGGTTTTGATCCTGAATGGGTTCGAAATTGCTGCTAGTATTGATGAGCAGGAGAAAATTATCCTACAAGTGGCTGACGGAACGTTAAGTCGAGAGGAATTTACAGACTGGCTTCGTCAACATATAAAGGCAGCTTAAAAAACGACTTACCTGTTGTCATAGTGCCCACTAAACCATTCATATGCTGAGTTCAACTTCCCGAAAGTCTAAACTTTCGGGAAGTTTTATTTCTAATCTTTCCATTAATTCTCCATGCGAAACCTACTTCTTGCGCTACTTATACTGTTTGTAACAATCAATATAGCTCACGCCCAAAAACAAACGGTTGATCTTTTGATCAAATCCGGGAATTTGATCGATGTGAAGACGGGTAACATTTTGACGAAGAAAATCATTGTTACCCGTGGCAAGACCATTGTGGGCGTGTTCGATGAAGCTCAATTCAAGAATTTTCAGGCGAAAAAGACGATCGATGCGAGCGGGAAGTATATTATTCCGGGCTTGTGGGACATGCACGTTCATTTTGGCGGTGGCGATACCTTGATCGAGGAAAACAAAAACCTCTTCCCACTTTACATTGCGCATGGGATTACGGGCATTCGCGATGCCGCTGCCGACTTGAGCCCAAGCGTATTACAATGGCGCGATCAGATTGCAAAAGGTGAACTGATGGGGCCAACCCTGTTTACGTCCGGGCCTAAATTAGAAGGCTATAAGTCGAGTTGGGTAGGCGACATTGAAGTCAGCACGAACGCCGAAGTCGACAAAATGCTTGATTCACTACAAGGCTTGAAGGTCGACTTTGTAAAGATCACCGATAATGCGATCAAACCGGATATCTATCTCTACATTTTGCAGGAAGCTAAAAAGCGCGGTATGAAAACCTCAGGGCACGTGCCCTTTGCCCTGACTATGGACGAGGTTTCTGCGGCAGGGTTAGGGTCGGTAGAACACATGAGTTACGTGCTTAAAGCAGGTTCAACCCGCGACAAAGAAGTGGCCGATAAAGTGAGGGCGGGAGAGCTAACAGCCCGATTGGCATCGCTGATGGTTGCTCAAAGTTTCGATGAGGCAACTGCACTGGCAGTGTATGGTCGAATGGCTAAAAACGGTACAATCGTTGTGCCTACATTGAACATCAGCCGTACTGTAGCGTATCTGGATCAGGATAATCACCAGAAAGATAGCTACCTGCAATACATTGGTCAGGGGCTTAAAAATACCTACGCCTGGCGGGTGAGCCGGGTTGCGAAAGATGGGCCAGAAGCTATTGCCGAACGCCATGCTGTTTATGAGAAATCGGCTGCATTGCTTCCATTACTTCATAAAGCGGGCGTGACCATTATGGCTGGAACCGACGCAGGTTTTCTGAACTCTTACGTGTATCCGGGCCTGGGCTTGCATCATGAACTTGGCTATTTCGTAAAAGCCGGGTTGACGCCCTTGCAAGCCTTGCAATCGGCCATTATTCCGGGTCCTGTATTTTTGAGCAAGACTGCCTTGTACGGCGATATTGCCCCCGGAAAAAGTGCCGATATTGTTTTGTTGGATAAGAACCCGCTCGACGATATCAACGCTACGCAGGCGATTAATACCGTCATTCTGCGCGGAACCGTGTACGATCGAAAGGCGTTGGATGGGTTGCTGGCCGACGCAAAAAAGAAAGCCAGCAAGTAAGCATGTCAGTATCCTCACAACCCATTGGTGTATTCGATTCCGGCTATGGTGGCCTGACTGTCCTGCGCGAAATTGTTCAGAAATTACCCCAGTACGATTACGTTTACCTCGGCGACAACGCTCGAACGCCCTACGGCACCCGATCCTTTGATACAGTTTATCACTATACCCTTGAGTGCGTTCGTCACTTGTTCGATCAGGGTTGTCGTTTGGTAATTTTGGCCTGTAATACCGCATCGGCCAAAGCCTTGCGTAATATCCAGCAGCTTGACTTGCCTACACTTGCGCCAGACAGACGGGTGCTGGGCGTAATACGACCCACCACCGAAGTCATCGGTAATTATTCCAGAACGGGAGAAGTTGGCGTTCTGGCCACGCGGGGAACGGTTACTTCAGAATCGTATCTGGTTGAAATTGAGAAGTTCTTCCCAAATCTGAACGTCTATCAGGAAGCATGCCCAATGTGGGTGCCTTTAGTGGAAAACGGCGAATACGCCAGCCCAGGTGCCGACTATTTTGTTCAACAGCACATTGACCGTTTGCTGGCACAATCGCCTGACATTGACACGATTTTACTGGCCTGTACCCACTACCCACTTCTGATTGATAAAATCCGGCAGGCGGCACCAGCAGGCACAACGATCCTGAGTCAGGGTCGCATTGTTGCCGACAGTTTAGCGGATTATTTACAACGCCATCCCGAACTAGAAGTGCAGTGTAGTAAGCATGGGCAGCGTACCTTCCTGACAACCGACTCTACCGAAGATTTCGACCGACAGGCCACCATTTTTTACGGGCAGCCTGTGCAGTCGATGCATCTGGCATTGTAGCGCGGACATCCTGTCCGCATCACCATAGGCTAATTGTGTAACTGGCAATTATTAACCTACAGCGATGCGGACAGGATGTCCGCGCTACAACTTTTAAAACACAACCCGATAACTCAGCACGGGTATCAAGCCCGTAGCATAATACGATTTAACCGTACCGCTGGCTGGATCGAAATAGTGGTTATAAATATTTTGTCGATTGATGGCATTCTGTAAGTCCAGTGAAAGCGTTCGGGTTGAAGTTGGCCGGTTTTTCTTCCAGCTGAGCCGGATATCGGGCCGGAAATAATCCGGGAGCTGCTCCGTAAACGATTGACTGTCTACGTACACCGTTTCACCAAGACGTTTCGATTCGGCTAGGTCAACCGGCGTGTCGCGGTAACCACCGTAGTAGCTCAGTTTCAGGTTTAAGCCAAACACATTGGAACCAGACACCCACTCATTTCCAATCAGTAAGCTTTCGGCATAACGACCATTCCAACGCGTATTTCGCCAAACGCCATCCGACCCTTTGTATTCCGAGTTGTAGAGCGATGAGGAGAGTAGAAAATAAAAACTATTGCCCGACGCCGACCGACGAAGAAATTGCTCCAGGGTTAGCTCTAGTCCGTAATTCCGGCCAGTTCCTGCATTAGTCAGCGCCCGATCGGTGAAGCCATCGAATCGATTGATAATTGAAAAGGCGTCGTATTGACTGGCACTCACCGGAATGTTGAACAAATGCTGATAATACGTTTCTACTTTCAAACGTAGCGGAGGGGCATCGCTGCGACTGTTCAGTCGTTGATCATAGGCTAGCACGTAATGATGGGAGCGCGTAAAACCCAGGTTCTGATTCGACGTAACGGGATTGCCCGACTGGTCGGCTGGAAGCACAAAGTAGGTAGCCGGGTTTTGCAACTGACTATGCAAACCGTAGCCCAGACTAATGGATTTATTGGCTGCGAATGCCCAGCGGATAGAACCACGTGGTTCCAGGGCCGAGGTATTGTTGAGGTTCAGACGAAGATAGTGTAGCCCGGCGTTAATTGTTAATTGCTCCGACAGTCGGTAATTCCATTGGCCAAATGCTTGCAGGGTACTGGTTTGATCGCTAACCTGAACCCGTGTCAATACCTGTTGCTGTTCTGAATCCCAGGATTTTTGATTCAGATCATACAACAGCTGTGTGCCAATTAAGCCGGTTCGGAACGTATGCTGGGCGTTAAGTTTGTAGGTCAGGGTGGTCGATAGAATACGCTTTTGAGTGAGGAAGGCATCGTTTTCCCGCTCCGAGGCTGCGTATTCTTTGGCCGGGTCCAGCAGTTCCGTTCGATCCCTATTTTCGTAGCCCGACGCTAGTATCACTGTTTTGAGCAAGGCTTTTCGACCAATTGGTAAGGCATGGGTTATCCCAGCGGCACCCGTATTCGATAGGAAATTGTCGTTGTATTGATCGTAGTCAGTTACCCATTTGCTGGAGTCGGCTGGGGCGTTGACCTTGCTGTTACTGAGGCCGCCAAATCCGAAGAAGGTGAACGTACCGGCTTTTCGTGTGGGTAAGTACACATTGAACGATAAGTCCTGAAATACACTTTCACCTGTACCAATATTGACGCCCAACTTCGAAAGCAATCCCAGGGTTGAGTAACGATAGTTAATCAAAAATGAACCCGTGTAATTTTTGGCAATAGGACCCTCGGCGGCTATATCGATTCCCAGAACACCAGCTTGCACGGTGTACTCCCGTTTGGTGTTATTGCCCCGTCGTAATTTTAGATCGAATACACCCGAGAGGGCATTTCCATACTCGGCGGGAAAAGCGCCTGTCAGGAAATCCGAGTTGGCTAGTAATTGGGCGCTCAGAATAGAAATACCACCACCTGCTGCACCCAGATTGGAGAAATGATTTGGATTCGGGATTTCGACCCCTTCCATTCGCCATAAAAGGCCATTGGGAGCGTTGCCACGAATGACGATATAGTTGCCCCCATCGTCACCCCCGACCACGCCGGCATAAGCCGTTGCCATCCGGGCTGGATCGTTCACGGCTGCGGCAAATTTCTGCGTTTCTTCAACAGAAAACGTTCGGGCCGACACCGTCGCCATTTCATTAATTGGCTTGTCTTTGTCAATCGTTGGCTTTACGGTTATTTCCGACAATTGACTAACGGCTTCTTCGAGCGAGATGGTCAGAACCAGCTCCTTACCCGCATCAACGGTGATGTTTTGGAGCGTCGTTGTTTTGTAGCCCACAACACTAATTTGCAGCGTTTGCCGCCCAACGGGTACTTGCATAAACTGAAACTGACCACCAGCATCTGTACTGACTCCACGCACGGGCGAGCTATTGAGAATCACAACGGTGGCTCCGGGTAGTGGCGTTTGCAGGCTTTGATCGATAACTGTGCCCCGAATGGTTTGGGTAAGCGATTGGGCGTAGACGAAAGGGGAGAGTAGAAAGAAACAGAGAAACAATAGGCGCTGATGGCTGGACATGATTGACAGAATTGCGATGGTTTGCTCTCCTGACAGCCAGTTTGTCAATTGCCCCTATGTGAGATGATGTTTTTTTTCGACAGGATTAACAGGATTTATTGCATTAACTATTGAACCTGTTTAAACTTTTAAAAATAGGTGGGAATTGAGTGTTTTTTTGTCATTCCGACGCAGGAGGAATCTTCGGGTGCGCAAATATTCCTCATCCCGAAGATTCCTCCTGCGTCGGAATGACAAAAAAACATACCCTTTTCTTGGTAAAAAAGAAAGTTTAAACAGCCTCATTGGTAAAATAAATCCTGTTAATCCTGTCGAAAAAACAGTTTACAAGCCCATACGCTAAACTTGTCCTACACCCGTTTTATCCTGTTAATCCTGTCGAAAAAAAATAGTTCGAAGACGCGTAGGGGTAAGGCGGAGGTTAGTTGTCATAGGGCTAACCAAGCGTGTGTTTAGCGAAAAATGATAGCTTTGCAACCTCCTATCATCCACAAGCCTACAGCCGTGCCACCGATTGAGCAGGATATACTTTCAGCCATCCGAGACGGTAATGAGCGGGCATTTGAGTCGGTTTTTCGGCAGTATTACGAATCGCTGTGCCGTTACGCCCGACAGATGTTGCCCGATACTGATGAAGCCGAAGAAGAAGTACAGGCCATGTTTTTGTCCGTCTGGGAAAAACGGGAAGACTTGTACATTACCGTTTCGTTGAAATCATACTTGTATCGGGCGGTGCATAACCGTTGTTTGAATCGACTGAAACACGCATCGGTTCGGGAGGAGCATCGGGAGCATACCCGTTATCTGGGTGACACCACCGCTGAGTCGCCCATGCAGACATTGCTGGGTAATGAACTGTCGGTCCAGATTCAGTGGGCGATTCAAAAGTTGCCTGAACAGTGTCGACTGGCGTTTACGCTAAGCCGATTTGACGAACTGAAATACGGAGAAATCGCCGATCAATTGGGCATTTCCATCAAAACAGTTGAGAATCAGATTGGAAAGGCGCTTCGTATTTTGCGGACGGAACTGAGTGAATACCTGCCCGTTACCGTTTTGATAATGTACAACGTACAATGGTTAATGGATAATGTAAACTATAAAATGGATAATGAACAATGGATATTGGATAACACATGCTGGCTTGGTAGTGAGTGGGCGCTTCAATTACTTGCGATAACTCATTGTACATTATCCATTTTACATTATTCATTAGCAACCATAAGTCATGTCTGATCAGCAACCTATAGATGATGCCCTGCTGGGCAAGTTTCTGGCGGGTGAAACCGATCCAGCTGAATCGGCGCGGGTACGGGCGTGGCTTGCTCGTCGAGAGGACAATCAAGCGGGAACGAGTCAGGATGATTTTGGCCGGTTCGAACGACTTTGGGAGGCTGCCGAACCCGATAAAACTGAAGTGGATACCGATGCGGCCTGGCGATCGGTTCGGCAGAAGATGCGAACAACCGATCGGAATCCTGTTTCCCGCAATGAACCGATCATCAAGCCGTTGCCTGTTCAACCTGCTAAGTCGTATCGAGACTGGAATCAAACAATTCTTCGGGTAGTGGCTGTGCTGGCATTGGTGGCGAGTTTTGGTGGATTGCTGTACAAGCTCAGAACCATGAGTCATAGACACCCGGCCGAGGGCGTGGTAACGTTGGTAACCAATAATCAGAAAATCAGCAAAACACTACCCGATGGCACCCATATTTTACTCAATAGCCATTCGATGCTAACCTATCCCGTCGCTTTTGCCGATGACCGACGAGAGGTAACGTTAGTGGGAGAAGCTTTTTTTGAGGTTACGCCCGATGTCAGTCGCCCATTTCGGATTGATGCCCGCAAAAGTGTTGTGCAGGTGCTGGGTACCTCGTTTAACGTTCGGGCTTATGATGATAACGTAAGCGTGGCCGTTCGGACGGGGAAAGTACGTTTTTCCAGAGGTCAGCATGAGGTGTTGCTGACTAAAAATCAGCAGGCAACCTTTGAGGAGTCGGGCGATACAATTCGTCGAATGACGCAACTGGCCCCGAATGTATTTGCCTATAAAACAGGTCAGCTTGTTTTCAATAATGAACCATTGCGTGATGTAATTCAGGAAATTAATCAGTTTTATAATGCCGATGTCCGACTGGCAAACGACCAACTGGGTAACTGCCGTCTGACTACCCGGTTCGATAAAACGTCGCTGGATGAAGTACTGGCCGTTACTGCCGAAACACTCAGCCTGCATGTTCACCACGAAGGAAAGCAGGTAATTTTAGACGGTACTGGGTGCCGATGAATAGGGGTAAAGACCAGGATAACTGTCTTGCTCTAAACTCATCAGAATACACCGCCATGCGCTATTTTCTCATTTTTGTTTTTCTGCTTGTCAATGTCAGCCTTTTTGCTCAATCGGTTCCTCCGCTCGATCGGATTATTTCGGTAGATATTCGAAATGCCACGATCGAAAATGCGCTTCATCAGGTTAGCAGCGCCGGACGGTTTGAGTTTTCATATAATCCAGATCGTATCAATACAAACGCTGTAGTAACCTTACGTTTGGTCAATACACCTGTTCGTGACATACTTAATCGCTTGTTTCAGAATCAGGTATCCTTTAAATCACGGAGCAATCACGTTATTCTGGTTCGGACTGAAGCGCCTGACTCAACGCCTAAAAACTTCCTGCTCGATGGGTATATTCTGGACGAGCAAACGGGCGAAAGGATAGCCCAGGCCAGTATTTTCGAAAAGACAACTCTGGCGTCGACCGTGAGCAATCCATTTGGTTATTACCGACTTCGCTTATCGACCGACTTACCAACTGTGCGGCTGGATGTTCGGAAACAGGACTATGTGGGCGAAACGGTCCTGATTCGATCGAGAAGTACGCATTCGCTCAGTATCCGAATGACACCCGTACCTCCTCGTATGTCGCTGGAAACGTTACCCATCCGAATAACGGAAGATACGACGCGGTCAATGGAGGCATTGGCCGCTGTACCGGTTGAAATGCCAGCGGTTACGCCCGATACAACGCTTCAACAACGGCCTGTCTCTGTTCTGGATCAGGGTCTTACACGAATCACACGCGTTTTTGTTTCGGCCCAACAGGCTATTCACGATGTAAACCTAAACCGAGACACCCTGTATCGTGATTGGCAGGTGTCGTTTCTACCGTTTATTGGGACCAATCATCGGTTGAGTGGCCGTATCAGTAATCGGATTTCCGTGAATATGCTGGTTGGGTATTCATTTGGTGTGCGTGCCTTTGAACTAGGCGGTTTAATGAACCTTGTTCGGACGGATGTGCAGGGATTTCAGGCGGGTGGATTAGCAAACCTGGTAGGCGGAAAACTTACGGGCGTACAGCTTGGGGGGCTGGTTAACTACGCCAATCAGGATATGAAGGGTGTGCAGATTGGCGGTTTAGTAAACACCGCTGGCTTATCCGTCGACGGGCTTCAACTCGCGGGTTTGGTCAATTATGCCCATCGGGATGTGCGGGGCTGGCAGATTAGTGGTATTTTGAATCGGGCTCATCGCGTAACCTCAGGGCATCAGCTAGGTCTGGTCAATGTTGCCGATACGGTGGGTAATGTCCCGATTGGTTTATTGAGCTACGTTCGTAAAGGTGGTTACCAGAGTCTGGAAGTGGGGGCCAATGAAGTCAATTTACTAAACGTAACGATTCGGACTGGTACACGCCGGTTGTACAATATCCTTTCGGCAGGGCATAGTTTCGATCGGGTTGGGAGTCCCCGGTTGAGTACGGGCTATGGGCTTGGAACTGCTTTTGGCTTATCCCGCTCTACGTTTTTCAGTATAGAGGGAACCTACCATCACCTGTTTTATTTCGATAAAACATCCCGGAAGGACGGCTGGAATAATCAGGTTCGGTTGAGTACGTTAGTCGAAACAAAATTTAGTCCGCATTTGTCGCTGGCGTTCGGGCCGTCGGCCAACTGGTATTTCAGCAACGATGGAACCTCCCGGCCGTTACTACAACCTGAGGTGGGTCTTATCTCGGGCCGTACCGACGATACGAATGCTACGCATCATTGGGGCTGGCTTGGCTTTCAGCTAGGATTGCGGTATAGTAATCTCTAACCTTGGTAATCAGTTACGCTAAAATTTGAAGAGTTCATAGGACTAATCCGCTGATTATGTGGTATATACTTGTATTTTGGGGCGAAACTCCGTTAGGAGTGGCCTGTTAATAGAAACCAGAGAATTGGACGTACCTTGAAGCGCCGTAGGTGCGACCTATATGAACAGAATTAGGTCGCACCTACGGCGCTTTAGATCCTTACTAAGCCTCAATACCTATTGACAGGTCACCCTTACAGGGTTGATAGCCTGTAAGGGTGAGGATACAGACCGAGGATACATAGAAAAAACGTCAATTCATTTAACTCAATCAATTAGCGAGTAGAATCAAAAAATAGTAGCACATCGGCAAGGTGTTCTTCCCAATAAGGCCACTCATGTCCGCCAGGATATTCGACGTATTGGTGGGCTATATCGTACTTCAGCAAGTCCCGATGCAGCGTACGATTGTGTTCGATCAATAAATCCTCGGTACCACAATCAAACCGAATCAGGGGCAGTTTCGCCCGATTTTGTACCAGTAAGGTAAGTACAGATTCGTCAACGGAATTGGATTGTCTGTACGAACTGAGCGCTTCTTCAACAAATAGGGGCAGCTGATCTAGGTGCGTAATTGACGACATCCCACAAACAGCTTGAAATCGTTCAGGGTATTTCGAGGCTAAGCGCAAAGCTCCAAAGCCACCCATCGATAAACCCGCAATAAACAGGTTCGATGGAAAGTTAGTCAGCTGATTGGCGGGTAGAGCAGCTTGTACTGCGTTCGGGACATCATCGACGATCCATCGCTCAAAATCAGAGCCGTTATGAGGCAAATAACCGCTGCCGTCGCCCCAAAGACCATCGGAAGGCATGGCCAGCATCATCGGACGAATCCGACCTTCCCGAATTAATTGTTCGGCTGTTCGGTGGGCGCCACCTTTCAATGACCAGGCCCAATGGCTGCCGTAAACACCATGCAACAAAATGACGAGTGGCAAAGGCTCGTTGCCAATCAACTCCGCATTGGGAAGCCAGACAGTTATGTCTCCCCGGCCTTTCAGATTCGGCGTTTTAACCGTAATGTAACGGAGGCCATCGTGCTCATAAGCCGGATCAGATAGCTCGATAGTTCGAAATGTTGACTCCATCAGAAAACCAGTACGCCTTTGGCATTGCGTCCCTTCAGCATATCGTCGAAGGCAGTGTCGAGCTGATGAAGAGAGTAGGTTCGGGTAATGAGATCATCCAGAATTAAGTCGCCTTTCTGATACAGATTCAGCAGGAGGGGGATGTCAATTTCCGGGCGACATTTGCCGTAGAGGGGATTAATGTAGATTTTATCCCACTCGAACAGGTTCATGTCGATACTAATCTCCTGTTCAATTCCGCTGACCTGGCAGGCAACCCCGGCGTTTCGGACCATCGCCAGCGGCACGGCACCGAGTTCGGGAATTGCCGTGCATTCGAACGCATAATCGGCACCACGTCCGCCAGTTAACTGTTTAACCTGACTGACCGCCTGAGCTAATCCTTTGTCGGCCCGGTCGGCCAGAATGGTATGAGTAGCACCATAGCGAACAGCCATCTCCAGACGATTTGGGTTAACGTCGACCGCAATAATCATCCCGGCTCCCGAAATACGCGCTCCCTGGATGACGTTCAACCCCACGCCCCCGGTTCCGACCACAACTACCGATCGACCCGGCTTGACCTGGGCTGCATTCATGACCGAGCCCACGCCTGTCATGACCCCACATCCGACAATAGCCGCCGATGAGAACGGAATAGGGACGTTCGTTTTCACAACGGCAGCTTCCCGCACAACCGTAGCGCCCGACATGGTGCCGAGGCTAAAGGATCGTTCGATAGGTTGTCCGTTGTAGGTGGTACGCTCCAGGGCCGCATGACCGCCACTGGCTTTATTGCCAGACGTAACCGGCGAGTTTACTTCGCAGATATGTTGATTACCTTCCAGGCATTGGAAACAGTGTCCGCACGGAATGGCCCAGTTAAGAATGACCGAATCGCCTGGTTTTACTTTCTGAACAAGTGGGCCTATACTGCGGACTATACCGGCGCCTTCATGGCCCATCACGATGGGTTTCCCCCACGAAAGCGAGTCAAAGTCGGTGTGGCAGATACCAGTGGCCTTGATCTCAACAAGAACCTCGTCGCCTTGTGGCTCACCAACCTCAATATAATCAATCTGGAAACTTCCGGCCCCGGTAGCAATGGCGGCTTCAACTTTCATAGTAGTGGTTTTATCTACCTGAAAGAAGTGCCAAATGGCTTCCTACTTAATGCTGGTACTACAACCAGCGGCTTATGAATTGCCCGAAGGTATCTTTGTACTGATCGCTTACTGGAATCATGGCCTGGCCAATCTGGACGGAGTTACGCGTAACGGCATTGATTCGGTCGAGGGCGACTATGAACGACCGATGCACGCGCATAAACTGTTTGGTGGGCAGTTTTTCTTCCAGCGTTTTTAGGCTCGTTAACGAGAGTAGCGGCTTGGCCGGATCGCTCTGGCGGTAAACTTTTACATAGTCTTTTAGTCCTTCGATGTATAAAATATCACTGTAGGCAACGCGAACTAACTGATACTCTACCTTCAGGAACAGATAATCCTCCGCAGGGTCAATGGAAATGGTTTGGGGGGCGGCAATAGGCGCTGATTCAGGGCGTTGTATTAGTTCAAAGTAATTGCGAGCCTTACTGGCTGCCCGAAGAAACTCTTCGTAATTGAAGGGTTTGAGCAGGTAATCCAGCGCATCGACCCGGAAGCCATCGAGTGCAAATTGGTCGAAAGCGGTGGTAAAAATAATTCGGGTGTTATGCGTGCCCCGGTTGCTTCGTTCCAGTACGCGAGCCAGTTCCAGCCCTGTCAGATCGGGCATCTGAATGTCCAGAAAAATAACGTCTATCGGTCTTGTTATGAGGCACTGCAAGGCTTCAACGGCACTCGTATATCGACCAACCAGATTTAGGAAAGGGGTTTTTTCAATGAAGGCACAGACTAACCCCAGCGCCAATGGTTCATCATCTACGGCAATACAGGAAAGAGTCATGCCAAATCGAGGGTTAAGTGTACGTGATACTCGCCAGCGGCAGTTTGCTCATTGATCTGAAGTGAGTACTGACCCGGATACAATAAATCAAGTCGTCGACGGGTATTGGCCAGACCAATGCCATTGCCTACTTCGAGTGAAGGCGCTTTTTCTGTAAACAGGGTATTATGTACGTCGAGCAATAACTTATTCGGCTGCTGCTCAACGGCGATATGAATCCGGCTTGGGTGCATCGCGCTGACCCCGTGTTTAAAGGCGTTTTCCACGAATGGCAGCAGGAGCATGGGTGCAATCGGCTGGTCATGCAATGGACTCGGGGTACTGAACGTGATCGACACTTTATCGGTCAGGCGCAGTTGCATAAGCTGAATATAATCGCTGACGAACGATAGTTCTTTACTCAGAAGCGTTGTACCCGCCTGGGTTTCGTAGAGAACATAGCGCATCATACGCGAGAGTTTATGAATGGCCTCACGGGCGGTTTCGGTATCGATCAGCGTGAGCGCATAGATGTTGTTGAGGGTGTTAAAAAAGAAATGAGGATTGATCTGCGCTTTCAAAAAGGAGAGTTCGGAGGTTGTTTTTGCCTGTTCCAAGGCTGTTCGCAGATTAGCGTCATCCTGCCATTTCAGCAATATCGCAATACTGGTGCTGATCCCCAATACAAGTATAATAGTGAATAGCGTAGGTTGAAGCCAGCCATAAATTTTAGGCTTTCCCTTACCGTCAGGATGAAAAGCCAGGTGCATCTTCGTGGCTAAATCAAAGCCAAATTCAACACAGCCTACCAGAATAATCACCGTGATAATCGTTACGAGCAGGGCAAGAATATACTGACTGGTTTGTCCCTGCAAAAGCAACCGAGGGACCAGCCGTTGCGAGTTTAAATAGAATATACACACCACCAGACCAAAAAAGATGCACTGTCTTACCCAGAAAAGCCTGGGGAACTGGATGTCTGAATTAAACGACTGGGAAAAAAACAGGAGATAGCCCATTAAGAACCAGCCCAGTACATGGATCAGTACAGGAACATAACGGCGGGAAAACAAAGTAACAGCCATAGTCGTCAGGAAAGCTACAAGTTTACGGCAAATCCCCGATTCCTGTTCGGGCAATCGCTGGTTACCCCAACTTTGCCGATAGCTGGCTCAGTTTAACCGATGAATGGCCTGATTTTTCAGTCGGTATAACTACTTAGCCATTCATCGGCTAAAATGGGCTATCTGCCGATGTTTTACTGTACTCAGTCTATTGCATTTTTTGGATTGATAGAACGGTAGTTGATTTGAACGATCAATCTGAAATCATTACATACCAATGCGTAAGCAACTTATACTTCTAACATTTGGTCTCTGGAGCGGTCTGGCAATTGTTCAGACAGCCTATGCACAATTTGGTGGCCCTCCAGGTGGTGGCCCCGGCGGACCTGGTGGTTTTGGCCAGGACAACGGTCGTAAAAAAGCTGAGTTTACGGGCGTAGCCGACGACACTCCCAAAGGTAATGGTAAGATTGCCGGTGTTCTGGTCGATTCAACTTCCGGCAAACCCGTTGAGTTTGCGACCATTGCTCTCATGAATGTGAAAACCAATAAGCCTGTCGATGGGACAACATCGGATGCTAAAGGAGCTTTCACGCTCGCCAAATTAGCACCGGGCGAGTATCGGCTTCAGTACTCATTTATTGGTTATAAAACCCGCGATTCCAAGTCGTTTACAATTGCGAAAGGAACGGATATCAATCTGGGCTCCGTGAAACTACCAGCCGATGTACGGATGCTGGGCGAAGTGGTCGTAACCGGGCAGGCCGCCTTGGTGGAAGAAAAAGTGGACCGTCTGGTGTTCAATGCTGATAAAGATATGACTGCGAAAGGGGGCGACGCATCGGATGTACTAAAACGCGTGCCGATGCTATCGGTCGATCTGGATGGGAACGTGAGTCTGCGGGGAAGCTCCAACATTCGGGTGTTGATTAATAACAAACCATCGACAATTGTAGCTGCCAGTGTAGCCGACGCCTTGAAACAACTTCCTGCCGACATGATCAAAACGGTAGAGGTGATCACCAGCCCTTCAGCTAAATATGACGCTGAAGGTGCCGCCGGTATTATCAATATCGTTACGAAAAAGAATACGCTGCATGGATTGACACTGAACGTAGATGCGGGAGCGGGCCTTCGGGCATCTAACCTGGGCCTGAATGGCTCGTATCGGCAAGGAAAGCTGGGTATTACCCTCGGTGGCTTTGGTCGGGCCATGTACAACCATGCCTCCTCAACCTTAGAGCAGACCACAACGTTTGGCGGGCAATCTGTGCGAACCAGTCAGGCAGGTACCGCTTTCGATAAGCCAGTATTTGGTCAGTATACCTTAGGTTTCGACTACGATCTAGCCAAGAACCAGTCGTTATCGGCCAATGTTCGCTATGGCACCCGCAATTTTGTTCAACAACAGCAGCAATTGACCAGCACGTTTTCTGACAATGTGCTACAGAGCATAACTGATCGGGATGTTAATCGGAAAGATCTGTCAAATTCAGTCGATATGAACCTGGATTACGTTCGCACATTCAAACCACAGCAGGAGTGGAGTATTTCGACTCAATATAGCCGAACGGGACTGACAAATAACTTCTTCGCCGACCTGCTGAACACCAGCACCGGAGCCTTGACGGGCCGGCAGCAGAATTTGAATAATAATACCAATCAGGAACTAACCATTCAGTCGGACTATCAAACGCCAATCCGAAAAAATCAATTGCTGGAATTTGGTGGTAAAGCCATTATGCGTCAGGTAGATAGCCACTATCAGTATCTGGTAAGTGGTAGTTCAGGAGAATTGGCGATCGATCAGACGAACCCTCCCGGATCACTGAATTATAGTCAGAACATTGGTGCGGGTTATATCTCATATACGTACGTAACACCCAGCAAATACACCTTCAAAGTAGGGACACGCTACGAACATACAGGCATTACAGCCACGGCCAATGACAATACACCATTAAATATTCCGGCCTATAGCAACCTTGTGCCCAGTATTAACGTATCGAAGGGGTTGAAAGGCGGTACCACACTCAAAGCAGGTTACAATCGACGAATCCAACGGCCGGGTCTGCAACAACTGAACCCGAACGTCAATACGGCTAACCCGTTGACGATCTCGAAAGGTAACCCAAATCTGAGCCCCGAATTAACCGATAATGCTGAACTAAGTTTGAGCACGACCATCAAGAAAACGTATCTGAACGCTTCGGTGTTTGGTCGGTTGACCAACAACGCAATTACGCAGGTGCGTATCCCTGGCGATACAGCACAGGGCTTTGCAGCAGGTTCTATTATTACAACGTTCGAGAATATCGGGGTACAGCGTACGGTTGGGACGAACATTTTCTTCAACACGAACCTGACATCGAAATGGAGCCTCAACGGTGGCCTGGATGGTTACTATATGTACATGCAAGGCACAACCCAGGGTACTGATGGAAAAACTCAACTTATTGACAACTCTGGCATAAGTATTGGTGGTCGATTGATGAGTCAGTTACAATTGGATAAGGGCTGGAGTGCACAGGTATTCAGTTTTTTCCGGGGCCCAAGCCCACAACTACAGGGAACGATGGGTAGCTTTTACATGTACTCGCTGGGCGTTCGGAAAGATCTGGCCAGCAAACGGGGGAGCATCGGACTGGCGGCAGAGAACTTTGCGGGTAATGGTGTAACTATGCGCACTACCCTGAACTCTCCGACGCTTACCCAGGTAAACGTTAACCACCTGTACAATGCAAACCTGAAAGTAACGTTCACCTACCGTATCGGTAAAATGACCTTTGAAGAGAATCGACGGAAGGGGCGCTCGGTAAGTAACGACGATGTGAAAGGTGAAGGTGGTGGCGATGGTGGCGGACAGCCGCAGGCAGCGCCTGCGGGTGGTGGACGTCCCAAATAAGTTTTTAGATTCTGTTGATGCTACTAGATTCTGTCGATTCTATCGGATTCTATTGATGATATTCTGCTGATAATCAATAGCTAAGTTATCAATTAGAATCAAAAGAATCTACAGAATCAATAGAAACCAAAGAATCAATTAGTTAACTATATTACTTAAATTCAATTTTCACCAATCCAATTCCAATCACACATGAAATCGATTCTGTTTACGGTTGCTTCTTTACTTGCTTTTTCAACAGCCAATGCACAAACCTGGGCGGTTGATAAAGCGCACTCTGGTGTTGGCTTCACCGTTACGCACAATTTGCTGTCGGAGGTAGATGGTAAATTCAAAACGTTCGATGCCACAATTACATCGGCAAAACCCGATTTGTCAGATGCCGTCTTTACATTTTCGGCTGATGTAAACAGCATTAGCACTGAGAATGATCGGCGCGATGGTCACCTGAAAAGCCCTGATTTTTTTGATGCTGCGAAGTTTCCAACGCTAACGTTCAAGAGCACATCATTCAAGAAAGTAGAGGGCAAAAAATACAAATTGACTGGCGACCTAACCATGCATGGCGTAACCAAACCAGTAGCGCTGGATGTTACGATGAATGGCCCCGTAACGGCGAAAGGCATGGGTGGCAAGGAGCAGGAAAAAGCTGGCTTTAAAGCAACGGGTACCCTGAAACGCTCTGATTTTGGCGTCGGTACGATTCCGGTTGTGGTGGTTAGCGATGAAATCGAACTAAAAGTTACCGGCGAATTCACGAAGCAATAAGTAATGAATATACATTAGAACGCCCTGGCTTGTGTCTTATCAAGTCAGGGCGTTTTTTCTGAATTTATGATACGACATACCGTTGTTTTTAAGCTGAAGGATCAAATCGATTTGCTGCAGGAGCAGGCATTTTTCGAGGCTGCGTTAGCATTAGCCGCTATACCTGGCGTGCAAAAATTTGAAGGTCTGAAGCAAATCGGAACGAAAAACAAGTTCGATTTTGGGCTGTCTATGGAATTCGATACGGAAGAGGAATATGCTTACTATAACAACCATCCGGCCCATGTTCAGTTTGTACGGGAGCATTGGATACCAACAGTACAGGATTTCCTGGAAATAGACTATGAACCACTGGAGCCTGTGGCTGGAAATTAATAAAAGATGGATTGAACATCAGGTTGTTATCCTTACATTAGCCTTGTCAATCAACGTATTCTTTTAAATCTAAACTCAATCAACATGAAACGAATATATGCCGTGCTGTCGCTCGGGTTTGCTGGCCTTTTATTGCTGGCAACAACAACCCGTTCGCCTAAAAGCAAGTATGGATTGGAAGTTGGAACACCGGCCATTAAGTCGATCAATGCCTTGACATTTGGCCCCGAGGGCGTCTTGTTCATTGGTGATGGAAAGAGTGCCGCCGTGTTTGCGATTGATACCAAAGACGCTAACCTTGTCGAGAAGCCAAATGCGGTCGATGTCAAAAATGTTGACCAGAAGATTGCGGCTCTTTTGGGTACGGAAGTGAAAAATATCACCATTCAGGATATTGCCGTAAATCCGAAGTCGAAGAATGTGTACTGTGCAGTGCAGCACAGCGATGGTACACCCGTATTGCTCAAACTAGAGAGCGACAAAATCACGCCTGTGTCGTTGAAAGATGTCCCTTTTTCAACGCTAGAGCTAACCAACGCTCCGGCCGAAGATGCCAAAGATGGCCGGGGAGAGCCTTTGCGTGTTGCATCCATTTCCGACATGGGTTTTGCCGACGGCAAGCTACTGGTTAGTGGATTGTCGAATCAGCAGTTTGGCTCTACCTTCCGCAGTATTCCATTTCCGTTTACCAAGGCGCAGGATCAGGCTTCGCTCGAAATCTATCACGCTGCGCATGGCCGCTATGAAACAATGGCTCCGATCAAGACCTTTACAACGACGGAGATCAAGGGTAAAAAATACCTGTTGGCCAGCTACACCTGCACCCCGCTGGTTTTGTTTCCGCTTGATGAGCTAAAGGCCGGTAGTCATGTGAAAGGTCGTACGGTTGCCGAAATGGGGAGTGGTAACCAGCCACTGGATATGGTCATTCTGAAAAAAGGGAATGAATCATTTTTGATGATGGCCAATTCGAGCCGACCCGTATTTAAAGTGAAAGCCAAAAGTATTGAAGCTTATCAGGGCTCGTTGACTACACCCGTGGAAGAAAACTTTGCGACCGCTGGCGTCGATTTCGTTTCATTACCCGTTACAAACGTAATTCAGCTAGACAAACTCGATGACTCGAGAATGGTATTGCTGCAACGTCGATCCAATGGCAACCTTGATCTTTGGACCTCCAGTGAGCGGTATTTGTAATCAATTCCAGTTTGCGAAAATCAGGTTATACGCCATGTATAGCCTGATTTTTTTTGTTTGTGGCTTATTGATGAACTGCCGTCAGTCAGAAAAAACGAGCATCGATATCCAGTGGTCAGACAAACGGGCTACGGGTATTGCCATACCTAAGCCGTTGCTTCAGTCGGTGCCAGTCGATTCGCTGGGTCAATTGCTGGTGGTACGGCTGGCAGGGAAAACGACGGCTATTGCGGGGGCTATCAGCCAACGTAATGAGGTTGTTATTTTTGAACCATTGATTCCATTTACACGTGGGCTACACTATACGGTTTGGCTGCGCAATAACCAACTTGGCGAACTGACTATTCCAGCGTTGGCGCCTGACGATAAACCTGAACTCCTGGCGATTTATCCGACGCAGGATTCGCTGCCGGATAACCTGCTGAAAATCTACCTGAAATTTTCCCGACCGATGCGGGAAGGCCAATCGCTGAATTATGTTTCGTTGATCAAAAACAAAACAGATACATTGGCTGGTGTCTTTCTTGATCTTCAACCAGAGCTATGGAATGCCGACCGGACGATACTGACGCTCTGGCTGGACCCCGGTCGAATCAAACGCGATTTACAGCCGAACAAACGATTAGGAACGCCCTTGCAGGCTGGTGAGCACTACCAACTGGTTGTTTCGCGTGATTGGCCCGATCAACAGGGAGCCACTTTGGCGAAGCCAGTAGCCAAGTCCTTTCGGACGATTTCACGAGATGGTCTTTCACCCACACCAACTCGATGGACGATCTCCCAGCCGAAATCAGGAGGTGAACAACCCTTGGAAGTTGCGTTTGGCGAAGCGCTTGATTATAGTTTACTAACCGAAACAATGCATGTGTTCACACCCACTGGGCAACTGGTTGCAGGGAGCTGGCAAATCGGAAAGGAAGAGAAAATGGGCTTATTTACGCCAGACGTGCCGTGGCAAACAGGAGAGTATCGAATCCGAATCGAAGGGCGATTGGAAGACCTGGCCGGGAATAATCTGAACCGCCTTTTTGATCGTGACATAACCCGTAAAGAACTGTCTAAAAAGTCCCAATCGTTTGCCGAGTTAAGATTTGTGGTTCGTTAAGCAGGTATACTGAACGTGAATAATTTAGTTTTAGTTTTAAAAGCCTATAAATCAGACGTTGAGATTCATAGGCATTCGGCTTATCAAATCGTTTTTACTACAGATAACCCTTTTTTGACTGTATGCGACAATAAAAAATGTGAAAATATCTTTGGTTTTGTTATCAAACCACAAGTTGAGCATTCCTGCACTTGTAGTAATAGCAATTTAATCATAATGAATATAGAGACGTATTCATTTATGGGCGAAAAATTAGCAGAAAAATTAGGTGATAAAAACACTGAACTATTCCGAAGTCGAGACGAGTTTATGGACTTCTTTATGCTATCAGGTGATGAAATTAGAATTCAGGATATTGTAAAGTCTATTCAATTAAAAGATGACATTCAACGAGTAGATAGTAGGATACTTAATGCCATTGAGCTGATAAATAGTGGTTACCAATCTAATAGGTTAACCCTTGAGTACGTCGCAAAAACTGTCTGCTTATCGCCTTCCCGACTGACTTTTTTGTTTAAGCAGCAAACCGGGAGCAGTATCATGAAGCTTCTGGTTTGGATTAGGGTCAGGAATGCTATAGCGCGTATTCTTACCCAAAAAGATGAGTTATTTACCTCCATTGCCTACGAATGTGGCTTTTACGACTCGGCGCAAATGAATAAATATATGTATCAATTATTTGGTATATCCCCGTCGAAACTCAGGAAGAAAAGTGATCTGATACAATTTTTACAATGACCCTACAGTGAACTTTGCCTCCGGTTTACGTATTAAATAACTTTTTTACGAAGAGAGGCAATGAATAGGATATTAGTTTTAATTACGTTGGCAGAAAATGGAATTGAGCAAATAAAAGCAAATCCAGAACTACCAAAGCGGGAAATGGAGTTTGTAAATCGTTGGAAAGAAGAAGGCCTATTAGAGAGTTTCTTCATTGCCACATCTAAAAAAGACGCCGTGCTTATTTTTAAAGGTGTTGACGAGCCGAAAACGAAAAGCCTTATCGAAATACTACCGTACTTTCCGTATATGCATAAAATAGAGTACCATATTTTGGATAAGCAATTCTAATTGGTAATTCGGAAAGGGAGGCTGCTGCCTGCTTGAAATTGGTCGGATTTGACCCGCTATTTGTCGTTTTTACCCTCGGTCTTTGCGGGCGCTTTGCTGTAAATTTGTTTTGTAACAACCAGTAAGCAACATGCAAACAATCACGACATTTCTGACCTTTAACGACCAGGCCGAAGAAGCCGCCAAGCTCTACACATCCGTATTTAAAAACTCAAAAATTAACCGAGTTAGCCATTATGGGGAAGGGGCGCCTGTACCAGCGGGCAGTGTTATGTCGGTCACGTTTGAGCTAGATGGGCAGGAGTTTTTTGCGCTAAATGGTGGCCCTCATTTTAAATTTTCGGATGGAATTTCGCTCTTTGTGAACTGCGAAACCCAGAAAGAAATAGACTATTACTGGGAAAAACTTACCGAAGGCGGGGCACCAGGTCCCTGTGGCTGGTTGAAAGATAAATTCGGGGTATCGTGGCAGATTGTGCCTTCGAACTTAGGAAAATTACTGGGAAACAAAGATCCCGAAAAGGCAAAACGAGCGATGGCTGCCATGATGAAGATGTCGAAGCTGGACATTAAGACATTGGAGGAAGCCTAAACTGCATAAATCAAGCCCTTACCTTCGATACCCAGTTAATTTGCTACAGGCTATCGAAAGTAGGGGCTATTTTATGGTTACACTATCGAACATGAACTTCAACTGTTCGATTACTTTAGGGTTGTGTCCACTAAATTAGAAACTATTGTTTCGAGAGAAGGACCTCTAGTAAACCATATCGGAGATACCGTTTTAGGTTGAGTTAAAGGTGTTTGTGGGTTGCCGATATAAGCCGTTTTTAAATCTCGTTTGTCCAGGAATACCCCTGTTCCATGCATCTTTACAGGACCATAATAGAGCCCATATTGTGGCTTTATTCCATAGGCGGCCTTTAATTTTTGATGCAATGCATCGGATTGTCGGTTTCCGTTAACAATCAACTCAGTTTCCGTTAATCCAAACCAATCAACATCGGTCGGACTGGCTACTACTTTCTCCTGGACTAGTGCCGCAATAACTCCTCGAACCCGTTCCTGATCGTACGAGATGTCTGGGGCTGTTCGTTGTTTCTTCTTAGCCCAGTCATGTAGTTTGGTTGAGCTATCAGGCAGGGTGGTTATATGTTTTTTATAGTTAGCTAGCTTTTCGGATTGACTGGATAGGTCAGGTGTTTGCTTTTCTGATTTTTCAGTAGTGGCTTTATCCGTCTGCGATTGGAGATAATTGCGTTTACTCGCTTGAGCTTGTTTTAACTGACTAAGTTGCTGTCGCTGATTTTCGGCTGCTCTGGCTTTGAACTCAGCTACTGTTTCCTGCTTTACCTTCGATTTCTCCGCCATTGCCCGGTCAATTTGGGGCAGCAGTTCACTGTAATTAGCTTGTTCACTTTCCGACAGAGAGACCCCGTTAACGTCCAGAGCGACAAGCTGATTATTGATAATTTTTAGATGGTATTGATTACCCTGGTCATCACGAACCATCATTTCCCGATTGGCCATATCGTGGTTGTTATTTACAAACAAAATGCTGGTAAAGGTGCGGGTTGTATCCCTGGGCGTTGTGTTAGGCGCAATAGGTAGTTGAATGCGCTGGTCCTGGTTCGGGATGGCTGCTTTAACGGGGCTGGAAGTAGCTATTTTGTAGATTTGTCTGGCCGAAGCTTGCTCAGTTGTCTGAGCAAGGTCATTCTTTTTTGACGCCACAGTTCGTTCGACTAGGACAGATTTAGCTTTGGGAATAAACGCAAAGGCAGAGAGCAGAAGTAAGCTGGAAAGCAGCACAATTTTTTCGGGGATGCTTAATCGCTTATTTTCCTGCGAAACCATCCGTTTCAATCGGTTCATCAATTGTTGCTTTCCGAACCCGAGGGCCATTGCATACCCGGCAGGTTGAGTGTTGAACGTCTGAAACGCGAACAAGGCTTCCAGATAATTGCTTTTTTGGGCAGTGTGAGCCAGTACAATATCGTCGCAGCAGATTTCCCGTTCTTCCCGAATCAGAGACGATAACCACAACAGACCTGGGTTAAAGAAGAAAATAGTTTCTACCAAACTCTGTAACAAATTCACGGCATAATCACGGCGCTGTATATGAGCCAGTTCGTGCCACAAAATAGTGTCGATCTGTTCGGGGGGGAGTTGAAAAAGTAGGCCCATGGGCAACAAAATCATGGGTTTCAATAAGCCAATCGTAACCGGTACGTTCACCAACTCCGACTGGACCAGCGCAATCGACTGTTGAATGCCTAAAGCACGCCCAAAGTCCAGCGCTTTCCGGCTCCATTCATCGCCTAAAGCATGATTTTTATAATGCCGAATCCGGTGAACGTTATAGAGGCCACTGATTAATTTCAGGCTTTTAGCGACAAAAAACAGCAGCCAGAGTGCGAAAATCCAACCCGCTTGTCGATTAATGAAACCCTTCAACTGATTGATAACCGAAGCATTTATGGTTACTAGTTGGGGAGCAGGATTTGCGGATAGAGCAGGAACCGTATTAGACGTAATCGAGACTGATGTATATGAATTCGATTGGGCTAGTGGATGAGCTATTACTTCCCGATAAAAAACGACACTCATTGCGCCTACAAACGTCACTAAACAGCCACACAAAAGCTGGTAGCGAAATCGGGCGGAAGCTTTGGGCGTACCAAAAATTACCCCACCAGCAAGCACCGCCGTTAGCAAACCTATCCAGAGCGAATGAATGAGTGTCCAGCAGATGGCATTCATCATCTGCCCTGAAATCCATTGAGTTAAAAGCGGTGATTCCATATGTATTTATTGTTTGTTATCTATTTTCTTCATCAATTCCCGGAAAGTCTCCATGTCGGTGGGGGATATTTTTTTGTTTCCCAGCAGCTGCATCATCAAGTTACTCGCCGACCCGTTGAACAGGGTATCCACCACTCGATCCAATAGATACCCTTTCGTTTTTCCTTCTTCTACGGCTGCCCAATAAATGTGCTTCATCTGGCTTTCGTCTTTTTTGAGGAAACCCTTTTCTACCATAATCTGCATCAGTTTGAGCGTAGACATATAGATAACCTTCCGATGATGCTGATTCAGGTGGTCATTTACGAAGCGAGCCGTTGATGGACCAAACTCCCATACTACCTGGAGGATCTCCAACTCTGATTTGGTTGGCTCTGGATTATCGCCTTTTTCTGTCTTTGTTGATTTCATGAAACAAACATAAGAAATATTTCTTATGTATTTAAAAATTTATCTATGTTTGCCTTGCTTTCTGGATATCAACGCACTAAACATAAGAATATTTTCTTATCTATCGCCAAAGTCAATAAATTTTAACGGATTAACCAACACGTACCATGAACAGAATAATCAGTTGCCAACGTCTGCTAATTCTTATCGCCACTCTTGTATGTCAGTTCGGATTGGCCCAGCACCCCGATTCCGCCTTAACGACTAAAACGGCGCGTATAGACTCATTTTTAACTGTATTAGCCAATCATCAGCTGTTCAATGGAAGCGTTCTAGTGGCTGAACAGGGACGGGTTATCTACAAAAAATCGGTTGGTTACGCGGATTTCAATAAACGCATCCTTAATACCGATACAACCCAGTTCAATCTGGCGTCCTTATCTAAACCATTCACGGCCATAGCCGTACTTCAACTAGTACAGCGAAAAAAACTAAAACTAGAAGACGCGTTCGTGACATACTTTCCTGATTTCCCCTATCCGACGATCACGATTCGAAATCTGGTGGCACAAACCTCTGGACTCCCCGTCCTGGAGCGTTACGAAGATGAGTACATAAAGGCGCACCCAGAGGAAATCATCACGAATCGACAGGCTTATGAACACCTGATTGCTCAGAAAAAACCATTGTCCTTTCAACCGGGCGATGACCACCGCTATAACAACACAAATTATTTCTTACTGGCCATGCTGGTCGAAAAAGTGAGCCGGATGCCGTTTCCAGCTTATCTGAAAAAGAATGTCTTTATGCCCGCTGGCATGGCACAAACCTATGTTCGGGAGGCAGGTATGCGGAATACGACCCGCTACACCCGGCCTACTATGTACATGACCACCTATCATAATGTAGATTCGCTGAATCATAACCAGTTCTATACCTATTATAATCTGGGCAGTTTAATAGGGCCGGGAAATGTGGTTAGCACTATTCAGGATTTGTGGCGCTTCGATCAGGCGCTGTCTGTCGGTAAACTGATTAGCCCGGCTTTGCTCGAAGTGGCTTCAAAACCGGTCATCTTAAACAACGGAATGGCTTTTCACATGGGCAATAGCAGTCGTTCGTATGGACTAGGTTGGAGTGTATACAACAGCAAGAAGGAACCTGTTAGCCAGTTTATGTTTCATGATGGTCATATTGTTGGCTTAACCACCTTCCTGCATCGGAACCTGACTAAACCACAAACCATCATTTTTTACGACAATACCGATTCTAATCCACTTCAGGTCATGATTTCATTGTCTAACATTCTGAATAATCAGCCTCCGCTTACCGTTCAGCTAAAGAAATCATTGGTGCGAGTCTACGGAGAAGCGCTTGTTACAAAAGGCCCCGATCATGCCATGAGCACCTTCCATTCGTTGAAAGATGACAGTACACATTATTACGTGGATGAATTAGAAATGAATCGGCTTGGGTTTGACTTATTGAGCGCATCCTTGCCCAACCATATTGACCTTTCGCTCGAGGTTTTCAAGCTCAATACATTGCTTTTTCCTAAAAGTGGCAACACCTACGACAGCTATGCCATTGCGCTGGAAAAAGATGGCAAAAAGCAGGAAGCCATTGCTATGTATCGGAAATCCATTGTACTCTGGCCCGGCAACGAGGATGGGAAAAAGGCACTGAAACAGTTATTGGAGCAAAAGGAATGAACTAGTACTCTATAGGTTTTATCATTCTCGCCGGGTTAAAACCCAATGTAAAAACACAGAATGGATGAGCTGCGCTGGGTTTTAACCCGGCGAGAATGATTAAGCTACCTTTTTGATAGAACGAACGCAGTGGAAACCTATACCCCAATTCGTTTTACTAGTAAAATGACTAGCGAATTTTTTCCATTCCTGTTCACTGGGAAGACGATAGGTGACCAGCGTCTTGGCGGATGCATTAGCCATCTGCATAGTTTGATAGGTGGTTACTTTTGCGTGCGTGAGTAAATAAGTAGCCGGTCTGGGAACTTCACTGCCTTTCTGGGGAAAATGAAATTTTAAAACGTTAGAACAGGTTCTTCGAGAAACAAATCCACCACTTACAAGCTCATGGTTGAGATCGAGAGATTCCGGGAAATGGCTCTGTCGTTTCCCCAAATGACCGAAGGGCCTCACTTCGACAAAACGTCGTTTAAAGTAGGAAAGAAGGTTGTTGTAACGCTGAATGCCAAGGAAAATCGGTGTTGCCTGAAGTTATCAGAAATTGATCAGGATCTTTTCTCAACATTTGATCGGACGGTTATCTATCCAGTGCCTAACAAATGGGGAAAACAGGGATGGACATTGGTCAGTTTACAGAAGGTAAACGAAGAAACGCTACTTGACGCCCTAACGGCGGCTTATTGCGAAGTCGCACCGAAGAAACTGGCGGACTTAGTCCGACCAAATTATGACGACCAATTCTGATCGTTCGAACAATCATCGGCCTGTCAACACAATGACACGTTGAACAGACTATGGCATTAGATTCTCCTAAGGATTCTCTTATGTGGTTCAAAACGGAGACGATTTATGAAGCTACGGCTATTGATTTTAGCAGGGCTGATTTGCCAGGTTGCTCACGCACAACTGCCGGTAGATTTGTCTGGTTACCAGAAAAAGAGTGGTACGAGTGTAACGAGTCAGGGAAACAGTTTAGTGGTAAGCTGGCCTACCAAGGGTAAAGAAACGGCTAAACTTGTCCTCAATCTCGACCAGGCAAAACCGCTCTTCAGCAGCATTCAGTTAACCCAGCAAGGCAAAGTTCATGAGATTGTGAAAGAGCTAGACCCTGCCTTTGTGCTGACTATTGGCAAGCGGGATTTAGTTTCTCAAAATGGCTGGAATATCTTTTTCGACAAGACCAATAAGCTGCCCCATAAATCCTACGCGGTTGAGTTGACCAAGCGGGATGCCAGCGTCAAAACCATCGGCACCCGGACAATAGTGCGGCTCTCAGAAGTAAAAGTAGCTACATTTAGCGGAGCGCTTGAAATTACAGTCTATGCAGGTAGTCCGTTGATTAATGTGGCTGCCGTAATGGCCACTGAAGTGGACTCAACGGCCATTCTCTACGACGCAGGCTTAGTGACGAAACAGCCTGTATGGAACACATTGGCCTGGGCCGATACGGACAACAACATGCATAGTATTGCTGCTGACCTGAATCTGCCCAATAAAGCCCAGGCGGTTAAATACCGAACAATTATTGGCGCTACCAGGAGTGGAAGTCTGGCTGTTTTTCCCGCACCACACCAGTATTTCTATCCGCTGGATGAAGCCTACAATCTGGATTTTACCTGGTATGGGACTAAGTATCGGAGCCTGATTCCTGATTTTGGTATTGGTATCCGGCAGGATTTAATGGGCGATAGACGCTGGGTCCCTTGGGTCAACGCTCCTCCAGGAACCCGGCAACGACTAAACTTTTTCTGCCTGCTGAGCGCCGATACCCCCACTAAAACCCTGGATGAAGTCAAGCGATTTACGCACAACGACAAGTACCCGGTGGTGCCAGGTTACAAAACGATGTCGAGCCACTTTCACAACGAGCATACCATGAACACGGTGCTGGCAGGAAAGCCGGTGCCCGAAGTACCCAACTTTGTGAAGGTGTTCAAAAACTCTGGTGTCAATATTGTACATCTGGCGGAGTTTCACGGACCTGGACACCCCAAAGGGCCTGATGATCAGCGATTGCTGGAACTTAAAACGCTGTTCAGTGAGTGCAAACGACTCTCAGATCATGATTTCCTGCTATTGCCAGGGGAGGAGCCTAACAACTTTTTTGGGGGGCACTGGTTGGACTTCTTTCCGAAGCCGGTGTACTGGATTATGTCCCGAAAACCTGATATGCCTTTCATAACTGACGATCCAACCTACGGGAAAGTCTATCGGATTGCCGATAAAAACGACATGCTGAGACTCTTACAAGTCGAAAATGGCCTTGCCTGGACAGCCCACGCCCGAACGAAAGGGTCAACAGGTTTCCCGGACCAGTACAAAGACGAAGAATTCTATAAATCCGATCACTTTTTTGGGGCTGCCTGGAAAAATATCCCCGCCGATTTGTCGGAGCCAAGATTGAGTCGGCGGGTGTTGGACCTGATGGACGATATGGCCAACTGGGGCTTGAAAAAACACGTTATCGCCGAGTCAGATATTTTTTCGATGGAGCCGGAGAACGAAACCTATGCCCATCTGAATGTCAATTACTTACAATTGGATAAGCTACCTGAATACAGCAAAGGCTGGCAACCCGTTCTGGATGTGATGAAGCAGGGGAAATTCTTCGTAACAACGGGTGAAATTATGCTACCCAAATTCACAGTCAACGGCAAAGGGGCGGGGGAGACGCTGCAACTGCCTGCCGATGGAAAAGCAACGATCAATCTGAACGTTGACTGGACATTTCCGCTAACGTTTGCCGAAATCATATCCGGTGATGGAAAGCGGGTGTTTCGCGAACGGATTGATTTAACGAATACGCTCCCTTTTGGCAAGCAAGCATTTCGCTTTACAACGAATCTCAAAAACAGAACTTGGGTACGCGTTGAATTTTGGGATGCGGCCGTCAATGGCGCTTTCACGCAGCAGGTTTGGCTAACTCATTAAATAGTCGCTCGGATTTTAAGCACAAAGTGAAAAATCCAGGTTATTTTTTGTCATTCCGACGCCAGGAGGAATGACAAAAAATAATGAACAGTTCCTTTTCAAGAATTAGCCAGAAAGCGATGGCGGTATTTGTTCCATTTGCCTTTGAGCTTCCATGACTTCCGATGCATTGCTTTCCAGATGGCATCGTAGGCTTCGGTGTTAATCTGAGGATTAGTCTGATGCTGGCTAACTAACCGGTCTTTTAACACGTTGAGCGTGTACAAACTGAGGCAGTTTTCAACGTCATTCAGAAAGTTCTCCGGACTTGGTAAGAATGGACTTTCTGGGGCTATTGGCTGCGTTTGCATACGGTGTAATTGATTGATTTTCTAGATTAAAGATACGCGTTTTCTCGCACTTTATCAAGCAAATTGGTCGCTAATTGTTGTGATTTTCAAGCGTGATAGAGTGAGTTATAATGTTGAAAATCAATGGTCTATGTCCTCGCCAGATTTGACTGTAACCGCCGACCCATCGGCCAGAAACACCGAAATGGGTGGATGCTCAAAAAACGGTACAAAGTCAGTTCCGTAAAGAGTAGCTACATCACAGCGAACGTCGTAGGTCTTTACCGGGTAGATGTTCCAGGGCGGGTGAACAACTTCATATTCTGAAGTACGTTCATCTTCCCGTCGTGTATAACCCCAGTAATGTTCAGTGATAAACGCTTCCTCGCTTTCGGCTACGAGCGGATGTCCGATTCGGTCGGCACTGACTCGGATATGGTTCCAATGAGAGTCAACTTCCCACTCATAGTCGATATGCTGGACGTGCTCCTGGATATCCCAACGATGGCGCATGGTGTGCGTTTCATAAGGTTCGCCGTAGAGTGTATTGGCTACCAGAGAAATGGCAAATTTAGGAACCAACTCTTTCACAAATACGACACCACGTCTCCAGCCAGTGGGCGATTTACGCCGGACATAAAACCGTAAATTGAATTCTTCAAACTCCCGATGGAAGGGCACCGATACACGACCCAGCAGTTTTACATTCTGGAAATAAAACCCTACCAGACTAGCGTAGCATACGCCGTTAAACTCGTCGAGTTCGGTGCCGTATGGAACAAGGGGCGCCAGTACCCGACGATCGAGGGCGTAATTGGCAAAGATTAGATTTCGCCATTCGGCGTTCAGAAAAGTAGTTGCCATAGTGGTCAGTAAGGCTATTTTTTCATGAGCCAAAGGTAAACATTTGTATGGTTTACAATTAGTTAGGACACTTAGAACACTTCAAGGATGATTTTGCCAATGTGTTCACCAGTTGCCATCAATGCTTGTGCCTGAGCCGCTTCGGCCAGCGGAAAAGTCCGGTAAACAATAGGCTTTAGGCGACCATCGATTACTAATGGCCAAACCTGTTGCTCGACATCAGCAACCAGGTCGGCTTTAAATTGAGCGTCCCGTGGTTTGAGCATACTGCCGCTAAGCGTAATCCGTTTTTGCATCAGGGTTGGAATATGGATCTGACTATCGGCACCTTTCATGGCATTGATAAACATTAGTCGTCCATCGGTAGCGAGTAGCCGGAGATTTTTAGGGGTGTAATCGCCCCCAACCATATCGAGCACAACGTTGATACCCACGTCCGCAAGCGCTTTTTCAAAGTCTTCTTCGTTATAATTGATGCATTTGGCAGCTCCTAACTGTTCGCAGGTAGCACATTTTTCTTTACTGCCTGCCGTTGCATAGACAGTTGCTCCGAATCCTTTCGCCAGTTGAATGGCCGTGACGCCAATGCCACTGCTTCCGCCATGAATAAGAAAATTTTCGCCCGTTGTTAGATGTGCCCACTGGAAAACCGTCGACCAGACAGTCAGAACAGTTTCGGGTAAGGAAGCTGCTTCAACTAATGATAAATCTACCGGAATAGGCAGGCAATGCCGCTCATCGACGGCAACATAGTCCGCATAGCCACCGCCAGCAATGAGCGCGCAAACCCGATCCCCAACTTGCCATCGGCTGGTGTTAGGCCCACATTGCTCAATAATTCCAGCTACTTCAAGTCCCGGAATCTGACCAGTTGGGTCTGTTCCATAACCTCCTTCCCGTAGTAGAATGTCACTTCTATTGACGCCAGCCGCCCGAACTCGAATCAACACTTGTCCAGGTTCGAGTGGTGGAATAGGGCATTCCTGTAGTTGAAGTAGGTTATTATCGCCTTGTCGGACTATACGAACTGCTTTCATACATCAATAACCTAAAAACCACTCATTTTGTCTGATAGAACGCTTGCTATTATGTAGAGACCAAAAAAGAAAATATGATACCGTTTAACCGCAGAGAACGCTAAGGCAAATCCGCAAAGAGCGCTAAGTAGCTGACTGAATACTTTGAGACCTTTGCGCTCTGTCTTGGCGTTCTCTGCGGTTAAATAAAAAATAGCTTTATAGCTTGGTAGCTAGTCAAAGTCAGCGGATTGCCGTTTCTTACTCCGGCCTTCTTTCCGAATACCAATAAAAAAGCCGACACTGTTATCATACAGATCGCCAATGTCGGTAGCCACCGATGCATTCGCCGTTACTCCGTTGAGGATGGCAAGCGGAGCGGCTACTGACAGAACCGACGAGAATTGGTGTACCAGTTTGTCAAACGGAACCTCATAGGTGCCGAGATTCGTACTGTAAGAGGCTTTTACCTGAAACTTAAAGAAATCGAGCACCTGCCCTGAAAGACCAAGATGCATGACCGCAACCCGATTATTATTGGTAAAACTATAACGGGGCAAATTGCTGCGACTGTCGGTCGAGGGGCTTATAAAAGGAGTTCCCATTGTGAGCCCAAAGCGCGACCAGCCGTCCTGATATTGTGAATGATTGAAATAATTATCGCGACCTCGCTGGGCATCGTTTTCCAGGAATAAACTTCCGCCCTGACTTTCGGTGTACAGATATTCGAACAGGATGTCCTGAATTTGTAAACCGTTGGGATTTCGGGGACGCCGATTGCGAATCCGTAACCCGTTTAAGCCATCCTGAATATTGGTGAGATAAAACAGGGAACCATCCTCGTAGATGTTTTGCCGATAAGCGAAGATCGAAAACGAACGGGCCGTGTACTCAAACGCCAGATCGACTGTGCCGAGGTGATTCCCGATCCGATTTTTTCGATCAAATTCACTGACCCGATTGGTATCGATATCGGTCCGATTTCCTAGTGTAACAGCAGTGACTACGTCAATGTAATCGCTAAATTGATTGGGTAGCTGATTATTTTTGATAACCGATCCTGGCAAACGTTCAGTATTCCCGCCCCACATGACCTCGTGATTGATTCCTGCGAAAAGTTTGATCCGCCAATGGGGTTTACCAAACCGACCGTAAAGGGCTTTTTGGTGGAGCATCGTGTTATTGACAAAGCGATCTTCCTCAAACCAACCATGTGCGTAAAAACCCTTGAAGCCAAATAAACTATTGCGAGGAAGATAGTCGTTAATCGCAAGCTGGATTTTCGCCATGGGTAGCGTATTTCCCGACCAGGCGTATGATCCTGATGTAAGTGTGGAGTCGACCAAGCCGATTATTTCCCGGCGTCGGCCTGCCCAGACTTCAACGTTTTTACCAAACTTCACTTTTACGTAGGCCTCCGGAATTAATAATTTATAGTTGTAGCCAGCATTAAATACCACTTCGGCTCCCCAACCCCAATCGATACGTCGATTAGCCGCCCGAAGACTGTCGAGCTTGGTTTTTGGTAATTCATGATAATCGACGCGCAGGCCTTGTCGAACAGTCATAAATGCCTGATCATTTGGGACGATACCATATTGATTGGCTCGTAGCCAAAACGGAGTTTGGCCCGATGTCGAAAAATAAGTACCCACTTCGGTACGGAAATGAAGTGGTTTATCGGTCTGCCCAAAGCACAAAACCGACCACAAAAAACAAGGGAGAAGTAGAAGTATATTACCAAATTGACTCATGATTATCGTTATTCTCCACTTAAGTTTTTACTTTTTCATTTCGTTATACTATATATACGAAAACTTGCAATTGGTTTCATGCATAAAACATGCCACTCTATTACTAGTTGTTAGTCATAGGGTTATCAAAGTAGTTGAGTATGGTTGTTGATGTGTTTAGCGCGTTTGTTTCGCAAGGCAATCAATATTGGCTACCTTTGTGAGACCGCTCAGAAAATAATATTTTATTGGTAGGCTTTGATATTATTGGTTACAAATAGAGTAGACCGACGTAAATCGGGATTATTAGTACTGAGCATAACTCAAATTTTTAAACTGACGAACTGATCTTAAGGGAAGAGTCCCTGTTTGCGAGGATGAAAAGAGCACCTGAGAAGGTCATTATCTGCAGCATTAACTAACTCAACCATTCATTAACTATGGTACCAAACGACGAATTGATCCGCATCATTGACCTCTTAAACACGACATATGAAGGCGAAGAAGCCTGGCATGGCCCATCGGTAGTTGATGTATTGCGGGGCGTTACGCCCGAAATGGCTGGAAAACGGATTGCTCCCAATACACATAGCATTGCCGAACTGGTCTTCCACATGACGAGCTGGCGCATATTCTGTGTCAAAAAGATGCAGGGCGATGAGACGTTTGATATTACAACTCCTGACAAAAACTTTGGGGCTCTGCCCGACAAAATTGATGATTTTGAGTGGGAAGCCCTTGAAATGGAGTTGAGCCTCAGCCAGGAAGAACTCATCAATGAACTCGACAAACGCGATGACGATGAGTTCCTGGAAGATATCGTTCCCGGTCGTGACTACACCTATTATGATATGCTACACGGCATTATCAACCATGATATGTACCATACCGGGCAAATTATGATTCTCTATAAGGCGCTCTCCTTCAAAGGGGCAGGTTCTCGTTTTAACGATGATGATATCGATGAATACGGATCTCCTTTCGGTAGCAGCCAGGAACACGACGATTATTATTGATATACTTAAATTTTGAATGATAGAGTGAATGAATGATAGAATGGCGTTCTAGAGAATAGCTTTGTCAATTTCATGTTCATCGATTCCATTCTATCATTCATTCACTCTATCATTCAAAATTGAATTACTGGCTTGTTAAGTCCGAACCCGATGTATACGGGTGGACTCATTTTATTGAACAGGGGAGGGCCGTGTGGGACGGCGTGCGTAACTACCAGGCAAGAAACAACCTGAAAGCCATGCAACTGGGCGATCAGGTGTTGTTTTATCATAGCGTCACCAACACAGGCGTAGTTGGCCTGGCCAAAGTAAGTAAGGAGGCCTACCCTGATCCAACCTCACCCGACGATTTACGTTGGGTGGTTGTAGAGTTGGAGCCTGTTATGGCGTTAGACAGACTCGTGTCACTCGCGCAAATCAAAGCTGAACCATTACTGGAAAATCTGAGCCTCATCAGACAATCTCGCCTGTCGGTGATGCCCGTTCGGGCCGACGAGTTTGAATTAATTTTAAAAATGGGGCAGAAGAAGGAATGAGCATGACAGACATCCAACTTATCACCCCCAAACCCTGGGCTGAATACGAACTGATTGATTCGGGCAATTTTCAGAAACTCGAACGATTTGGCGATTTTGTCTTGTCGCGCCCTGAGCCGCAGGCAATCTGGGATAAGTCATTGTCTGATCAGGATTGGGAACGTCAGGCTCATGCTGTTTTTCGTCGTGATCGACAATCGCCGGAGCGGGGTGACTGGCAAACCAAGCCCAGCATGCGTGACCCCTGGTATGTCACGTTTCGGCAAGGTGGCTTGAATCTGAAGTTTAAACTGGCCCTAACCACTTTCAAACACGTTGGGCTATTTCCCGAGCAGGCCGACAACTGGGAATATATCTACCAAAAAGTAAAGGCGATTTCGACCAACACTCCCCGCCCGAAGGTGCTGAACTTGTTTGCGTATACGGGGGGCGCTTCGCTGGCAGCTCGCCAGGCCGGAGCCGATGTTACCCATGTCGATGCCGTGAAACCGGTTATTAGCTGGGCTCGCGAAAACATGGATCACAGTGAGTTAGATAATATTCGCTGGGTGGTTGAAGATGCAGTGAAGTATGTTAGGCGGGAGGTTCGACGGGGAAACAAGTATAATGGCATTATTCTTGACCCGCCTGCCTATGGGCGTGGACCCGATGGCGAAAAATGGGTGCTTGAAGAACAACTCAATGACCTGCTGAAATCCTGCGCCGATCTGCTCGACCGCGATGATTTTTTCTTTATCATCAATTTGTACTCACTCGGGTTCTCATCCCTGATTCTGGAAAACCTGATGCAACCCTTATTCGGCGATGTCCCTAATCTGGAATGGGGCGAATTAGCCCTGGCCGACCAGGCGCAGAAACGGTTACCTTTAGGGGTATTTTATCGGTTTGCATCCGTATGAAGAATAATAAAGAGCGAAAGATTGAAAGAGCGAAAGTGCGACAGGTTAGTGCCGGATGGTATTCACGCATTCGCTCATTCACTCTTTCACTCATTATTATCTCCTGTCTCTCTTCCTGTGGCGACGATAATCGGCAAACGACACATATTCCTGATTATCCAAAACCGGGCGATAGTAGTCGGGTTGAAGGGGCTCTGCGTGCTTTGACAAATGCCATCAATCAGTCGTCGTCGTCATCGGCCTATGCCAAACGCGCTGTTCTTCTGCTAGCGATGGGTCGTGTAAGCGACGCCCTGGCTGATATTGATGAAGCCATCAACCGAGATGACAATATTGGGTCGTTTTATCTGACCCGTGCCCAGATTCTACGGGCATTGCAACAACCTGATAAAGCACTTCAGAATGCCCAAAGGGCCGAAATCCTGGGGGTCGATACGCCTGAATTATATACATTACAGGGCGATTTGCTGCAACAGCAAAATCAGTTCGATAAGGCGAAACTGTATGTTGCCAAGGCACTTCAGATGGCTCCTTATGATGGAGAAGCCTATTTTTTCAATGGACTTATGGCCGCTCGGCAGGGCGATACAGCGCAGGCCTTGGTACTGTATGAACAGTCGTTGCGGCTGAAGCCCCGCTATCTGGAAACCTATAATCAGTTGTCGTCTATATACCGGACATTAGGCGATTTGAATTCCGCGCTTGTGTATAATGAACAGGCGCTACATTACTTCCCGAATAATGCCAAGCTGTATTATGGCCGTGGGATGATTTACCATACTGAGGGAAAGCTCGACAGTGCCATGATTTATTATCAGCAGACTGTAAAGGTCCAGCCCAATTACTATCAGTCCTATTTTCAGATGGGATTGATCAGTCAGAAATACCGGAATTATTATTCGGCGTTAGCAAATTATCAGCGGGTTCTGCAACTACGTCCCCAGTTTCCACGTATTGATACATACATTGGTTATTGTCATGAACAAATGGGACAATATGAGTTGGCGATAGCCGCCTATACCAAAGCAACCTCGCAAAATGCAAAAGATCAACAGGCTGTTGCAGGTTTATGGCGATCTCAGCGACGACAATACGCACAAAGTTCGTATAACTCCTTATTTTTGCCCGATACGGTGGCAAAACCAATAACGCCAACGCGAAGCCGGGCTATACTGGATACAACTCGTGTTAATATTTCGACAATTCAGCCGAAATCACGCGTAACAACAAATTCCAGCGATTCGCTAAAACGAACCGTAAAACCGTTAAATTGATTGTATGATATAGGATATATGATCGGGGCCGCCCGTGCGGTATTACTTCTGGCAAGCAAACCATACATCATATATTCTATAGTATACATAAAAAGTAAGTGGCTTACAGTTGTAGGTAAGCTGCGGGTGCCCACAAATAAATTAGTGTAAAGTATGATTGCGCAGGACGAACAAATCCGCGTAACGCTGCCCGACGGTAGCGTTCGGCAGTATCCCAAAGGAAGCACTGGGTTGGATATTGCCGCTCAAATTAGTGAAGGGCTGGCTCGTAACGTATTGGCCGCCAAAGTAAACGGTGTGGTGCAGGATGCCACGCGCCCCATCGATCAGGATGCGAACGTTCAACTCTTGACGTGGAATGACGCTGAAGGGAAAGCAACCTTCTGGCACTCATCGGCGCACTTACTGGCCGAAGCGCTGGAAGCATTGTATCCAGGCACGAAATTCGGGATTGGACCTGCGATCGAAACAGGATTCTACTATGATGTTGACCTCGGTGGAAAGCCGTTTTCTCAGGAGGACTTCAAGAAGGTAGAAGATAAAATGCTGGAGCTGGCTCGCCAGAAACAACAGTACATCCGTAAGCCAATGAGCAAAGCTGATGCTATTGCTTATTTTGAGGAGAAAGGAGACCCCTACAAACTCGACTTGCTTGAGGGCCTGGAAGACGGAAGCATTACGTTCTACACACAGGGAGATTTTACGGATTTATGCCGCGGCCCGCACATCCCAAATACGGGCTTTATCAAAGCAGCTAAACTCATGAACGTGGCTGGCGCTTACTGGCGCGGCAACGAGAAAAATAAACAGTTAACCCGAATTTATGCGGTTACCTATCCGAAACAGAAAGAACTGGACGACTACCTGTTCTTACTGGAGGAGGCTAAAAAGCGTGACCACCGTAAGTTGGGGAAAGAGCTGGAATTGTTTGCTTTTTCGGAGAAAGTAGGAGCGGGGCTTCCGTTATGGTTGCCCAAAGGCACCATGTTGCGCGAACGCTTGGAGAATTTTCTGCGGAAAGCACAATCGCGGGCGGGTTATTTACAGGTGGTAACACCCCACATTGGTAGTAAGCAATTGTACGTGACTTCGGGTCACTGGGAGAAATATGGTGAAGATTCGTTCCAACCGATTAAGACTCCCGATCCGAACGAAGAGTTCTTGCTGAAACCGATGAACTGCCCGCACCACTGCGAGATTTATAAAACCAAACCACGTTCTTACCGTGACTTACCATTGCGGTTAGCCGAATTTGGTACTGTATACCGCTATGAGCAATCGGGTGAATTACACGGACTAACACGGGTTCGGGGATTCACACAGGACGATGCGCACATCTTCTGCCGCCCCGACCAGGTGAAAGAAGAGTTCATGAAGGTGATTGATCTGGTGTTGTACGTCTTTAAATCACTCGGATTTTCGGATTATAGCGCTCAGATTTCGTTACGTGACCCAGAAAACAGCACAAAGTACATCGGTTCGGATGACCTGTGGGAAAAAGCAGAATCCGCTATTATTGAAGCTGCTGCTGAAAAAGGGCTTCCAACCGTAACCGAGTTAGGCGAAGCGGCCTTCTATGGTCCTAAGCTTGATTTCATGGTACGCGATGCGCTTGGTCGTAAGTGGCAGTTGGGGACAATCCAGGTTGATTACAACCTGCCGAACCGATTTGAGCTGGAATACATCGGCGCCGATAACCAGAAACACCGTCCGGTTATGATTCACCGGGCGCCATTCGGTTCGATGGAACGGTTCATTGCGATTCTGATTGAGAACTCAGGAGGGAATTTTCCACTTTGGCTCTCGCCCGATCAAATTGCCATTCTACCGATTTCGGAAAAATACGAAGACTACGCTAACGACTTGTATTTCAGCTTACAGGAACAGGATATTCGCGGTTTCGTTGATTTACGTGACGAAAAAATTGGCCGTAAAATTCGCGATGCAGAAGTGAACAAGGTTCCGTATATGCTCATTGTTGGCGAGAAAGAAGCCGCCGATGGTAAAGTATCTGTCCGGCGGAAAGGCCAGGGCGACCTTGGCAGCATGAGCATTGAAGAGTTTGTTAAGACGTTCCAGGCAGAAGTGAAAATGTAAGTTTGTTCCAGGTTTCACGTTTCATGTTCTACCCCAGGTAACATGGAACTTGAAACCTGGAACAATTTATACTTGCTTAGCTTCTGTATTTTCAATAGTTTCCCGAACTTTTTAGAAATCACAATGTTATCCAAGCGACTTTTACCTAAATCTGCGTAAAAGTCAATTTCAAACAAATTCGTTACCCTAAACACAATTTATGGCATTACCCCAACGCAGACCACCCCGTCGCGTGGTTGAAGAACCCTACAAAGTCAATGAACGCATACTTGCCCGTGAAGTTCGGGTGGTCGGTGAAAATGTAGAGCAGGGAATCTACGAAATAAATAAAGCTCAGGCGATGGCCAAAGCGCAAAACCTCGACCTGGTTGAGGTGTCGCCTAATGCCGTGCCGCCTGTTTGCCGTATCGTTGACTACTCTAAGTTTAAATACGAGCAAAAGAAAAAGCAGAAAGAAATCAAGGCGAACGCAACGAAAGTTGTTATTAAGGAAATTCGGTTCGGTCCTAACACCGACGATCACGACTTTGATTTTAAACTAAAGCACGCCATTAACTTCCTTAAAGAAGGCGCTAAAGTAAAAGCCTATGTTCAGTTTGTAGGCCGGGCTATTGTTTTCAAAGATCGGGGCTTTCAACTGCTGGAACGTTTTTCTAAAGGTTTGGAAGATTACGGCAAAGTTGAAGCAGAGCCCAAACTTGAAGGTAAGCGCATGAGCATGTTCCTGTCACCCAAAGTAGTAGCTCCTAAGAAATAAATTTTAAAAGGAGAAAAGGGAGTAGAGGAATGAAAGGAAGAAGGAAACTGTAAAATCCTTTCTCCCTTTTATTCCTCTACTCCCTTTTCTCCTTTTTTTTTGTATCTTTGCGGCCTGTTTACTTATTTTTTCCATAAAGCGGGTTACTGCAATGCCAAAAGTAAAAACCAATTCGGCCGCCAAAAAGCGTTTCAAGCTGACCGGCACCGGAAAAATCAAACGGAAGCATGCCTTCCACAGTCATATTTTGACGAAAAAAACAACCAAACAGAAGCGCAATTTAGTGCACGCTGCCTTGGTTGATGGTCCAGATGAGCGTCGCATTAAAGCGTTGCTGAACGTCTAAGGGACAAAAAAGGACGCGGTTGCGTCCTGGTTTCACGTTTCACCCGATGCCGGGCTTTAAAAGAGAATGATGAATGATGAATGATGAATGAATGGAAGCTAGCCTACTGGTTATTCTTCACTATTCATTCTACACTCTACACTCTTCTTCCGCCTGTCGTCAAAAAACAACTAACATACAATGCCACGTTCCGTCAATCACGTTGCCTCACGGGCGCGTCGGAAAAAAGTAATGAAGCTGGCCAAAGGTTATTATGGTCGGCGTAAAAATGTTTGGACAGTTGCTAAGAACGCTGTCGAAAAAGGTTTAGGATACGCTTACCGCGACCGTAAAACGAAGAAGCGCAATTTCCGTTCACTCTGGATTCAGCGTATCAACGCTGGTGCCCGGATTCATGGATTGTCGTACTCGGCCCTGATGGGTGCTCTGAATAAATCAGGCATCGAACTCAACCGTAAAGTATTGGCCGATCTGGCTATGAACCACCCAGAAGCATTTTCTGCTGTTGTGGAACAAGTGAAGTAAACAGAGAATCTAGTAATAGGAGCGAGGAGTGAGTAATAGAAGAGCTGACGCATATACAGCGTTTCTCCTAGTACTCACTCCTCGCTCCTATTACTATCCCTATGTCTGCACAATTTTAGTCTTGATGCCCGCCCGTTCGCCGTTTTTCTGAAGACCAAGCAAATACACATCCATTTCGGACTCGCCTACCCGAAATACCTGCCGAACGGTTAGTTCCTCTTCGGTCAATTTTTTCAGCTGCTGGAACTTGGCAGTACGGGCTTTTTCTTCATCGCCGTACCAATCCTGATCGGTACTAACAGGCTCCCAAAAATCAGCTTCCGGCGTCTCTTCGACATATACTGACGGAGGTAACATTTGCCAATCTTTGATCTGGCTAACCGTGAGAGGCTCGGTCTGTTTTAAATAACATGTCACCGTCTCGAGCGGCTCATCCGACTCACTCGGATAAAGTAAATCTGTAAGTATTGGTTTAGCTTGTTCCGTAAACAAATTATTTTCTGAAGTAGACTCGCTACTTTTAGGCGCTTCGTTCGTCATAAACATGAAAATGGATTCGGGACAAATTAACCGATTCAGATTGAAGTATCCATTGGAATCTATCTAATTTTAACGCGGAGTATTAACTAAACCTATTCCGTTTAACAGTTTAAAAACAAACTAGTCATGTTCGAAACATTGATGAATCTGGTTCAGCAGCAGGCAGGCCAGGCGGTTATTAACAACCCGGCCATTCCAAATAGCCAAAACGACAGCGTAATGCAGACCGTGACCAGTAGCATCCTGAGTGGCCTGGGCCAACAAGCACAAGGCGGTGGTCTGGGTAATTTGCTGGGTATGGTTGTGAATGGCGGTGGTAATATTCACCAAAGTCCTGTTACACAAGGTGTTCAGAGTCATGTTGAACAAAACCTGATGGAAAAATTAGGCATTTCTCCCCAGGTTGCGATGTCTGTAGCAAGTACATTGGTTCCGATTGTATTGAGTAAATTGATGAACAAAGCAGCAGATCCGAACGATTCAACCGTTGATGGTAACAGCATTTTAGGCGCTGCTACAGGCCAACAAGGTATTGACTGGATGGGTATGGCTGGTTCGGCTATGGCCGATGGTAAACTCGATATGAATGATCTGCTGCGCGTAGCTACACAAGGTGGTGGCGGTGGGGGTCTGGGTGGTATGCTAGGTGGCCTGTTTGGCAAATAGGTTATAGGCCACCATACAAATAAGTACATACGAAAGCCTCTTAGGATAATCGGATTTAATTCGGATTACTCCTGAGAGGCTTTTTTTACAACCGATAGGCGGCCGAGTTAGCTCTGCCGTTTAGTACGCTTATTATTCAGGGGAGCAAATAAGGTCTGCCATGTTTTTCATGGGTGTTTCGTTCAATGCGCCAATATGGCCCCATTTAGTCAATTATTCTGCCAATCTGACAGCAAATCAAACAAGTTGACGGCGCTGGCATTTGTATTGATAGATAGGTTATGTCTGTCAGAATACACACAGCACATTAAAGAAACTAAACCAGTTATGGGAAAAATTATTGGTATTGACTTAGGCACCACGAACTCGTGCGTGGCCGTGATGGAAGGCAACGAGCCGGTTGTTATCCCCAACTCCGAAGGAGCCCGCACAACCCCATCGGTAGTTGCGTTTATGGACAACGGCAACGGCGAACGCAAAGTAGGCGCTCCCGCCAAACGCCAGGCCATCACCAACCCGAAACATACAATTTCCTCGATCAAGCGTTTCATGGGAAAACGCTACAATGAGGTTACGAATGAAATTAAAAACGTTGCTTACGACGTAGAAAACGGCCCCAATGGTACGCCCCGCGTTAAAATTGGCGATCGTCAATATACTCCACAGGAACTTTCGGCGCTGATTCTGCAAAAAATGAAGCAGACTGCCGAAGATTACCTCGGCCAAACCGTAACAGAAGCCGTTATTACGGTTCCTGCTTACTTCAACGATGCTGAGCGTCAGGCTACGAAAGAAGCTGGTCAGATTGCCGGTCTGGATGTAAAACGGATCATAAACGAACCAACTGCGGCTGCGCTGGCCTATGGTCTGGATAAAACCAACCACGATCAGAAAATCGCTGTATTTGACCTTGGTGGTGGTACATTTGATATCTCAATTCTGGAACTGGGTGATGGCGTGTTTGAAGTAAAATCGACCGATGGTGATACACACCTGGGTGGCGACGACTTCGACCAGGTAATCATCAACTGGCTCGCCGATGAGTTCAAGAAAGATGAAGGCATCGACTTGCGTCAGGACCCAATGGCCCTACAACGGTTGAAAGAAGCCGCTGAGAAAGCGAAAGTTGAACTGTCTAGCTCAAACTCGACGGAAATCAACCTGCCTTACATTATGCCAGTGAATGGTATCCCCAAACACTTGGTACGGACATTGAGCCGGGCGAAATTCGAGCAATTAGCTGATTCACTGATTCAACGGAGCTTAGAGCCTTGCCGTCGTGCCCTGAAAAACGCAGGTCTGTCGGCTAGCCAGATCGACGAAGTTATTCTGGTGGGTGGTTCAACACGGATTCCTAAAGTGCAGGAAGAAGTTGAAAAACTATTCGGTAAGAAACCTTCGAAAGCCGTTAACCCTGATGAAGCTGTAGCGATTGGTGCTGCTATTCAAGGTGGTGTATTGACCGGTGAAGTAAAAGACGTCTTGTTGCTCGACGTTATTCCGCTTTCGTTGGGTATCGAAACAATGGGTGGTGTATTTACCAAAATGGTGGATGCTAACACAACGATTCCAAGCAAGAAAGTAGAAACCTATTCGACGGCATCGGACAACCAACCAAGCGTTGAAATCAACATCCTGCAGGGTGAGCGCCCAATGGCGGCTCAAAACCGCCAGTTAGGCCGGTTTATCCTGTCCGATATTCCACCAGCACCTCGTGGCGTTCCTCAAATTGAGGTAACTTTCGACGTAGATGCCAACGGTATTCTGCACGTAACGGCCAAAGATAAAGGCACGGGTAAAGAGCAGAAAATCCGAATTGAAGCGTCAAGCGGTCTGACCGAAACGGAAATCAACCGGATGCGTGAAGAAGCGAAAGCGAACGAAGCTGCCGATAAAGCAGAACGTGAAAAAATTGAAAAAGTGAACCAGGCCGACTCAATGATTTTCCAAACGGAAAAACAATTGAAAGAGTATGGTGATAAATTGTCGGAAGGCAATAAATCGGGTATCGAAGCTGCGCTGACAACGCTCCGCACGGCTCACGCTTCTCGTGATACTGCTGCTATCGACAGCGCACTGGAAGGTCTGAATGCTGCCTGGGCAACCGCTTCGCAGGAAATGTACAACGCTACCAACGGAGCTAACCCTGCGGATGGCGCTGGTTTCGCTGGAAACGCCGATGGCGCCGGACAAGGTCAACCTGCTGGCGACAATGTATCGGATGTGCCTTACGAAGAAGTGAAGTAATCGGAACCCGGATTTTTCAGATTATCCTGATTGATCTGATTTTGAAAAGCTCTGCTGAGGAAACTTGGCAGAGCTTTTTTATTCCTGACGTTCAGCGAAGTCTTTGACTAGCATGCTATAGTAAACTCTTATATTGAGTAGATAAATGATAGCCTATCCAATTTTCCCTTCATATAAATCCCCGGTTGGGTAAACAATATCCCAATCTTCGCCCCAAACTAAGTTGCCGTTGTCGATTGCGAATTTTTGAAATAAGGCAGGCTGGCGGAATTGAGCATAGTAGCCTTGTAATTTGCCGAAGGCATTTTGGAAATCCACAATTCGTTGTTTCCCATCCGAGAAGTGAATGTCAATACGGTAATCACCCAAGAAGTTTGCATATAGTACCTTAAGCGAAGGTTTTATATCTTTTGCGTTATTTTTTCGAACACGGGTTTTTGATTGAGCACCATCACGATTTTCCATTTCTCAACGATGTCTAAGTGGTATTGGTAAATGAATTGTTCAGCTTCTTTACGCTGCGATGAAGGAAGCGGTTTCTTTCCCTTCACTTTACTAAAATTAACAGCAGTCAGTTCCCCATCTACATAACTCAACTCTGCTTTATTTTCATATTCAGCGTATTGCACATGCACATGAATAGGTAAATGGTCGTTTGTATAGATCAAAAATACTAAACCAAAGTACTCGTAAATTTTGGGCATAAAGCGCTTTATTTTCTTTAAATATATAAATATATCAAAAATGTATATTTTTTACATGCTTTCCAAAGTTATTCCCAAATCCATAAGGACACCATAACTAGGCAAGAAAAAAGCAGAGAAAAAGAATGTTTAGAGGTCAGTCAGGCAAGTCATCCTAAATTGTTAGCAGGAATCATATTGCTGTTTAATTGTTCAATAGATGACATTGGTCAAGTTTAATGCCTAACTAATCTGTATTTGCCTGATTCAGCGCGTAACTTTATAGCATGACACCAGTATCCGTTCCCCAAATTTCTGATGCCAAACCAACGGTAGCTCGTCCGCGATTCGATGATATTTTCATGGATCTAGCCGTAAATCTGGCGAAACGATCACACTGTATTAAGGCGCAAGTGGGTGCTGTATTGACCCGTGATACCCGTATTATTTCGATTGGCTATAATGGACCTCCAGCCGGTACACACAATTGCGATGAGGAATTTCCGGGCGTAGGTTGCCCTCGCGACTCAAAAGGCTCGTGCTCCCTGGCGCTCCATGCCGAGCAGAATGCAATTTTGTATGCCGCTAAAAATGGCTCAGAAATTGAAGGGTCAACAATTTATGTGACACTGTCACCGTGTATTGCCTGTGCCCGAATTATATATAGTATGAAAATTGCCCGGGTTGTTTACCTGAACTCCTACGCCGAATACAAGGGTATTCCTTCCGACGAAGGTGTTGACTTCCTGCGTCGATTTGGGGTTACGGTGGAGCGGTACGTATCGGGTGTTACCCCAGCTATGGAGCAAGTAGCGTTATGAATATTCTGGCGCACGCGTATTTATCGAACCGACACACGGAGCTACTCATTGGTAATTTTATTGGCGATTTTATTAAAGGAGATCCCAGCAGTTTTCGCCATCACCTGACACCCGGTGTGGTGGCTGGTGTCCGGTTGCATCGGGCCATTGACAGCTTTACGGATGCGCATCCCGAAGTGGCTGCTGTGCGGGATATTCTTCATCCGCGTTGTCATAAATACGCTGGTGCTGCCGTTGATATTTTCTTTGATTACTTCCTGGCGATCAATTTCCAGTTGCTGACGGGTGAGTTATTGGCCGAATTTGTACCGTATTTCTATCAAATCCTGGTCAAGAACCAAGTTTCTTTACCGTCCAGCGCTGCCCGGATGGCCGACTATATGATCCGGCAAGACTGGCTTACTAGTTATCAATTTGTTGAAGGGATTGATCGTTCGTTGAAAGGTGTTTCCCGACGGACAGCCTATCCATCAGGATTAGATACGGCCATTGAGGATTTTACGGCTTATTACGATCAGATTGCAATGCATTTCCAGTATTTTTGGCCTGCTTTAGTTGAACATTGTAACGAAACACGGGCCTCGTTGCTCGCCAGCTTATGAAGTCAAAAACAATTCGTTTCTCCCTTGCGCTCGCTGCGTTGCTACTAGGAGTTTTACTTGTGCAGGTCGGTTGGAAAAAAGCTGAACCCTGGACACCTGCACAACTTCTGGAACCAGCTGATCTGGCGGCTACCATCAATGATGCGAAAGCTGCCCAGCCGCTCATTATTAGCATTGGACCGGCGGCTACCATTAAAACATCAATCGGAGTTGGGCCGGGTAGTGAAGTCGAAAATCTGGCGAAACTGGAGAAGCTATTGAGTAAAGAATCCAAGAGCCGTCAGATCGTTATTTACTGTGGTTGTTGCCCATTTGCGAAATGCCCCAATGTGCGTCCAGCGTTTACGAAGCTCAATGAATTGGGGTTCAAAAATCATAAACTGCTGAATATAAGCAAAAACCTCAAGACCGACTGGATCGATAAAGACTATCCGGTGATTGATTAGACGGGGTTTTTGATTAAAATAAACACGATTGTAATTCGGTCGGGATCAGTCCAATGAGTGATCCCGACCGAATTATTGTTTGGGAGGAAACAGCTCGAATTCGCGGATGCCGATACTGCCAACAGACTCCTGAATAACGAGCCGGAATCGTTGGGCTGTAATTGGCGAAATGGTTTGCTGCCAATTGGTGCCTGGTTGACTCCCCTGCGCTATAGTTACCCAGTCGTTCCCTTTCTGATACTGAATTGCAAATCGACTAATTTGAGCGACTGGTTCTGAATTTGGCGTCGAAGAAAAATCTCGGACAAGCGCTTTGCCAACTTGTTGCGGTTTCCCCAAGTCTACTTCCAGCCAGCCAGTCGGGTTGTATAGTGCCTGTAAGGTCGTAGATTGAAACGAGAGGTCTTGTCCATAATAGTTGTCGAAATTAACAGATGTCCGTCGTCCCAATTTCCAGTAAGTTTTCGGATCATCGTCTACAGCGGCAGCTGCATTGTGTAAAAAATGGCTGAGTTCGCTGGAGGCTGTGGCTGTTTTCCCATACGCCAATGAACCTGTTTTCGTGAAGGGTTGAATTAGGGGAATTGTAGCCGCTGGTCGATCAAGCGTGAGAGCGATGATGGTCGCAATAGAGTCACGCATCGCTAACGGAACAGTTAACTGTAGCTTGTTTTTCTCTTGCTTAAAAACGGCTGGACGGCCGTCCAGTAAGGAGGCCTGTTTGATGTTAGCAGGAAGGGGCGGCAATAAAATAGTCTCGTCCGTACCTGACAACACGTGTACGTAAATGGTATTGCCCTTTTGCGTACAAACGTAGGAATCGGTTGGGGTATAAGGACCACCTAAGGTACCGTAAATAGCTGCTGAACGAGGAGAAATCCAGTCTCCGAGTTCGTGAAGACGGTTCGCGAAAAGAGGAGGGAACTGACCCAGGCTATCAGGACCAACATTGAGCAATAAATTGCCGTTGCTGCCAACACAACGAAGGAGTGTATGGACGGTTTCGCGCAGGCTCCGGGGTGTATCGCCAAATTTCCAGGCCCACTGATGTCCTAGGTTCGTGCAGGTTTCCCAAGGCGTTTGGCCAAAGCCAGCTACAAACCCTTCGGGAGTTGTGTAATCACCATACTTGCCGGGTTGGCTATGCGATTCATCTGGAGTAAACGCTTCCAGTCGATTGTTCAGAATGATACCTGGCTGGAGCCGATGAGCGAGTTCATAAATGGGTTTTGGGTTGGCGGGAGAAGGAGACCCCTCGTAATCGAACCACAACAAACTTACCTTCCCATAATTGGTCAACAATTCGGTGAGCTGGGCCTTCATCCGGTCGGTAAATGCATTGTTGCTAACGGGATTGCGGCAGTCCGGGTCTTTCCAGTCGGCTAACGAGAAATACCAGCCGAGTTTAAGACCTGCTTCATGAACGGCATCGGCCAGTTCTTTACAAACGTCCCGCCCGAAGGGAGCTGACATGATGTTATACGACGACGTTTGTGTATTCCACAAACAGAAACCATCATGATGTTTGGCTGTCAGGACAACGTATTTCATACCCCCTGCTTTCGCCTGCGCTACCCATTCTTTGGCGTTGAAGCGGGTGGGATTGAATCGGCGATAGAGCGAATCATACCGGTTTTTACCGTATTCACTTCGCGACCAACTAATTTCTTTACCCGTCAGTGTCACCGGCCCCCAGTGAATAAACAGGCCAAAGCGAGCATCCTTCCACCAGGCTAAACGCTCTTTTTGCGGCAAAATTGGCTGAGCCAGCGCAGTGACTGTGAACAACAACGCCAGTAGTATAGGATAAAGTCGGCGGGAGTTAGTTAAGATAAAGGGCATGAACTCAAAACAGCTTGTTAATAAACGCCTGTTTACTGGTAAAGGAGACAGGTGTCTTTAGCTAATGATAGAGCCAATAAATTGTGGATCATGCAACTCAAATCGTATCTACAGCATCCACACGATCTGATTCGATAACCGGCGGTTTGGATTTCCAGAACCAGTAAAAGGGTAGACCTGTTGAAATCAATCCCAGTCCCGTTAGCGCTTCACGCGGCTGATTGATCAGGGTCATAACAACCAATAAGGCACAGCACCCACAGAAAAAGGCCGGTACGATTGGGTAACCAATAACCCGGTAAGGCCGATGTAAGTCTGGTTGTTTATAGCGAAGTAACAGTACGCCGAACGCAGTGGCTCCGTAGAAAATAAACGAGGCAAAGACCAGCATATCCGTTAACTGATCGAAACTCCCCGACCACACCAGAATTACGGCCCACAGGGACTGTAGCAAAATAGCGACTGATGGCGTTTTGAAGCGGGGGTGAATAACGGCTGCGGCTTTAAAAAACAGACCATCTCTGGCCATCGCATAAAAAACACGAGCCGGCATCAGGATCGAGGCATTGGTCGAGTTCGAGGTTGTTACCAGAATCAGAACCGAAATAAAGAGTGCCCCAGCCCAACCAGCCGCTTCCCGAACCACCTCAACGGCCGCTATTTTACCGGGTGTACTAGCCAGCCCAGCTAGTTGACCGATAGGAAGTACATATACATAGACAATATTCAGCAATACATAAATCAGGACAACGATAGCCGTTCCAACGCCAAGAGCAATTGGTAGATTTCGTTGCGGATTTTTGACCTCCTCCCCAATGTAAGCAATCTGATTCCAGCCGTCATACCCCCAGAATGCGCCCAGCGACGCCACAACGAGTGAGCCTAGTAAACTCCCATGCGCAGCCGTAGCACTTACAGGAACAGATTGAGTAAGATGATCGATACTACCCGTTTTCGCCGTGAATCCCAGAAACGCAATAACCGCAACGGCTGTGAAAGTCAGGTAGATAAGGCCACGACTTAGCCCTTCGGCAAACGTGATACCCCGGTAATTGAGTAGACTTAAAAACGTAATGAGTCCCGTGGCTACACACTTAACCGCCAGTTCGACAGAATCGCCATGTAGACTTGTTAAGGAAATTAATGATTGACCAAAGATGTGCGCGAGGGCGGCAATCGTAGCGGTTCGCATGACGGTAAAGGCACCCCAACCATACAGAAAAGCAAATAAGCGCCCGTATACTTTTTTGAAATAGGCATACTCACCACCCGATTGCGGAAACATACCGGCCATTTCAGCGTAAGTAAGGGCACCCGTCAGACTAACAACACCAGCGGCTACCCAACAAGCCAGCACCAGCAGAGGTGAACCTAACTCAGCCGCCATTGGTGCGACTTTCTTGAAAACCCCCGATCCAACAATGCCGCTGACAACTAGTAAAATGGCTGGTCGTAACTCGATCGAGCGCGAAAGTTTACTCATGAATGTTATTTGGTTCTGTATTGAAAAATGTACAGGAAGATTCTATAGAATCGTAATAATACGGAATAAATACTTGTTTTGGGACGGTAAAATGGATTTGATTTCGTTGGAAACTATTTTGTTTCTGACTGTCTGTTTAAATACGCGATTAACTCGGGCATAAACGGAGTCATGCTTTTGTAGGCAAGCATTGCGGAGGGAGTCGTACTGAAAACCTGGGCCATCCGGGCTGCCTGTTCTGGATTACGGGCTTCGTTGGCGAGCAGATTCTGGTACGTATGAATGCCAAATAGAATAGCTCCTGAGCGGGGTAACCGGGTGAGCGTTTGTCGCTCTACGCGCACATAAAGTTGATCCCCAATTGTGTCGGGAGTTAAATAGGGCAACCGATCGGTGAGCAATTGGTGCATAGTCGCCGTATGACGGCTGGTCATGTCCAATTGATCACTCACTTTTACACTCCAATTCAATCGCCAAATTGGGCGTCCAACGGGCAGTCGCTCCATAAGCATCTGAGCAGCCCGCATCATGGGCTCAACAATGGGTACAATGGGTGTATGAATTTGCCAGAACGGCAAGCCCAATTTCTCATCCAGACACCAATCATTCGCAAAGCAAAGCTGACCCGACACCAATCGGGCCTCATTTCCCGCGAGAAGAAGCAAATCTTCCTGAATCTGTCGGCCTACCCAATCAAGCGGGTCGACGGGTAGGGATGCTGAATCGCCGAATGTAAATGCGGTTTCTTCGTTCAGGATATGATTTTGCCATACCCAGTTTGCCCCATCTCGATGAAGCGTAAATGAATCAGAATTAAATCGGACCAGATTTTCTAAAACCAACGCCAAAACTTCCCAGTGCGCAGTTTCGTGGACCGGTTGTGTCTGGAAATAATAGCCAGGAAGCGTCGTCAGAAGCTGTCGTTTTAGAGCAACCTGATTTGAATAATGCTCATCCACTTCAATTAGCCGGTCGCTTTCGAGCAATGGGAATGTACCCATTTTATCGTTAAACCGTTGGCCAAAAGGGAAATAGGGAAGCATTTTTGGGATATATGATGTATGAAGTTGTACCCACGGGCTGATTGATTTGAAGAAATTAACCGCCGATATTTTTTGCTTCTCGCCGGGTTTTAACCCGGCGAGAAGCAAAAAAAGGGAAGTCTATTTCGGTGCTTATTTAATACAAGTCAATCAGCCCGTGGATACAGAAAACTATTATAAACGAACCAGTCCTAATCCGGCTCCTGCACTTGGGCGCATGAGCCCATTTTCGAGAATAAATCCACCAGAAACAATGTCTTCGGCGAGATCTAAGCTACCGTCGAGGTCGATGTAGCGAGTATTGGGGCAGGCAAATGCTGCATGTAAGGCCGCCGTTATACTTACCCGACTTTCGTCATTGCAACCCCAAAATAGGGAGATTTTAGCTGGCTTCGCAATGGTAGCAATATCGAGGGCTGCCCGAATGCCTCCGCATTTCATGAGTTTGATGTTGAAAATACCAAACGGTTGCGGTTGCTGGGCTAACCCAAGAGCGGCTTCCGGGCCTTTCAGGGATTCATCGGCGGCAAGCAGGCTTCTCGTTGTAGTGGGCAACGTCAGAAGCTCCGGCTCCAGGCCTACGGGTAAGGGTTGCTCAATCAATTCGATAGCAGCAGCTTGCGTTGCTGCCAAAAACTGCTGTAAGTTGGCGAGTGAATAGCCTTGATTGGCATCGACCCGGATGGTGAATTTACGCCCGAACTGCTCGCGTAATTTATGAATACGCTCCACGTCTTCGGTAACATCCAGTCCCGTTTTGACTTTTAAAACCCGAAATCCCTGTTCATAAAACGCTGCGGCTTCGGCCAATGTGTCAGCTACATTCATGATGCCAATAGTGACTGAAGTCGACAGCGCGTGAAGCTTCTGGCCATAAAATTGAACAACCGGAATGCCCAGAAACTGCCCGAAAGCATCGTGCAGCGCAATATCCAGTGCTGCCAGCGTGCCGGGAGCACTGGCAAACTGTTCAGCCGCTTCGTTGAGGAGGGTATTGAATAGGCGGATGTCGCGCCCAACCAGGCTGGTTACCCATTCGCTTTGCAGGTTCTGTAGCGCCTGATCGGGCGATTCGCCTACGACCTCGGGCGAGGGGTTAGCAGCCCCAATACCAATAATTCCATTCGCCAGTTCGATTTCCAGAAAAACATTCTCAACTGCCGAAATTGTTTGGTAGGCAATGGTATATGGCTTGGTTAGCGTCAGGTCTCGACAATAGGCACGGATGGCGTTAATGCGCATGAGTGGTGGCGGTTAAGGTTTGAATGAGAGGCACAATCGCGTCGACACCTTCTTCGAGTGGCAACAGAACAGGAATGCCGAGTTGGGCGGCATATTGCTTTTGATACGCAAACGCTTCCTCCCGGCTGCACCCCTCTGTATTCAGGGCGAGTGCGATGACTGTTGACCCATACGCCTGAATCAGGTTGATTTCGGTCTCAACCGGTGGAATGCGACCCCAATGTTCTTCATGGTCGTAGAAAACTCGGGTGGGGGCATGAACCAGCACGACATGCCGTGCATTGCCCGAAACCAGAAATTCGGAGCCGCATGGCCCACTTGGATTTCGGAGGGAAGCCTGCCCTTCAATGAGTAGCGCATCGGCATTGGTTTCGCGCCAGCAGGATACGAGGGCGTGTTCGAGTTCGCCCGATACAAAATCATTCAGGGTCGAATCGAAAATGAACCCATATTTAACACCTTGCAGCCAACCCGTTTGACCAGTATAAATCATTTGCGCATTAAGGCCCTGTCGGCCGCAGGCTTCGCGGATCAACCGGGTGGTGGTGCGTTTGCCAAGCGCACAGTCGGTACCCATAACGGCGATGATAGGCGCTGTAATCTGGTTTATTTCCCCTGTCCAGAAGTGCAGCTCCTGACGGGTTTTCGGTCGTCGAACGTCAATAAGTTGGCCGCCATACTGCTGCGCTAACGCTACCAGATCAGGTTTCTCACTCAAAAATTCGTGTAAACCATTGACGATGGATAGTCCTCGCTCCAGGCTACGGCGAATATCCGTTAACATCGTTTGGGGAAGCACTCCGCCACTTGTAGCCACCGAGACAATGGCAAAAGAAATATCGCCAAGTTGCGCCAGCGCTTCATCGACCGATGCAAAGACGGGAATGTTACGAGCTGTGCCATCAAGCACAACGCCAGCGTCCTGTCCGGCGGTAGGGGCATCGATAACCCCTGCCACGGTATAACGATCCGTACCACGAATCAGACCGTGAGCAGTTTTGGCATTTGGGGTACTTAATATGCCATCAGTAAGCAGAATAGCCCGATTACTCATTCGTTAATTGTTCTAATTTTTTTCTTAAATCTATGAGTTTGTTCTTATAATTAGTAAATTGTCTGAATAAAATAATAACTTTTTTGACTGGTTAGAATATTATTCTTTTTAACGCTGAGATTCCAGTCTTGAAAAGAATATCATGCTACGCGGCCTATGCTCGATGACATCGATTTACGTTTATTGACCCTATTACAGCAGAATGCCAAACTGACCATCAAAGATTTGGCGGAGCAGTTGGGCATGACTACCACGCCCATTTTTGAACGAATCAAGCGGATGGAGCGCGACGGGGTTATTGCCAATTATGTCGCGCTGGTCGATGCCGAAAAAGTGGGCCGGTCGTTGGTTGTCTTTTGTAATGTCTCAATGCCAGACTATACACCTGAGAATATTCATGAATTTGAAGAGAGCGTTCGCCAGATGCCCGATGTGCTGGAAGCATATCATCTGGCCGGAACGATTGATTATCAGTTGAAAGTATTGATGCACGATATCAAAGAATATGCTCAGTTTCTTCAACAACTGGCTCGACTTTCCATGATTCGTGTCCATAGCAGTGCCATTGCCCTTTACACGGTTAAACAATCAACCGTAGTGCCGACTCCTACTAAATCAAGTAATTCATGAACCGAATTTTACATCTTCCTCTGCTTGCCTTCCTGATTAGCTGTTACACGGCGTTTGGCCAAAAGGGAACTCCTGCGCTGGCTCCTCGCTTGAAAACGCTTGATTCTACGCTGACCGTTCTCTACAACCGGGCTATGTTCAATGGGGTTGTGCTGGTTGCCGAAAAAGGTAAAGTACTTTATACGAAAGCCTTGGGGACTGGTAATATCGCCACCGACGAACCCCTGACCACCAATTCGGCCTTTAATCTGGCATCGGTGTCGAAGCAGTTTATCGCTATGATGATCATGCAGTTGCAGGAGCGGGGTAAACTGGCCTACGATGAGCCCGTGCAAACCTATTTGCCCGATTTCCCCTATGCAACGATTACGGTACGTGACCTGCTCAATCATACCTCTGGACTCCCCGAATACTTCGATCTGGCGCAGAAATACACAGGTCCGCTCGATACCCTGACCAACGATGGTATGCTCCAACTGCTGCATCAATACCAACCCGAAGTCATCTTTCAGCCCGGTGACCGTTGGGAATATTGCAACACCGGCTATGTGTTGCTAGGCTCAATCATTACGAAGGTTGGTGGTATGCCCATCGAAACATTTTTCGATAAAAATATCGTGAAGCCGCTCAAGCTCAAAAACACCTACATCTATTACCACAAAAGCAGCACAGTGCCCCGTAACCGAGTCTATGGTTTTCGACGAGAGAATGGAAAAAACGTGCCAGATGACCTGATCCGGCTGGATGGTGTGATTGGAGACGGAAATGTCTATTCATCGGCCAACGATTTATTAACCTGGAGCCAGGCGCTTTACACGGAAAAGCTGGTGAAAGCGGCTACCCTTAAGGAAGCGTTTACCCCCGTTAAACTGAACGATGCAACCACCTATCCGTACGGTTTTGGCTGGATGGTAGACGATAGCGTGAAGGTGCTCATGCACACAGGGAGTTGGGTAGGCTTTCGCACCATGATTATTCGCTACACCGACAAAAAGCAGACGTTGATTCTCTTGACAAACGGTGGCAATGCCGCTGGGAGAATTGTTCGGGAGGCATTCGAAGGGAAAGTACCCCAATTGCCACAAACACACTTGATTACGAATGTTCAACTTATTGATGGAACCGGAGCAACTCCGCGAAAAGCTGCCGTTCGTCTTCGAAACGACAGAATCTGGGAGGTTGGCGAGTTAACAGCCTTTCCGAATGAATCGGTCACGGATGGGAAAGGCTTTGTGCTGGCACCTGGTTTTATCGATAGCCATAGCCACCATGTGGGCGGAATTAACAAGCAACCAGATGCGCTGGCCGTTGTTAACCAGGGAATTACCACTATTGTGTCGGGGCAGGATGGGGGGAGCTATTGGATCGATTCGTTACAGGCTCAATTGAAACGAAATCCAGTTGCCGTTAATGTTGCAACCTACACAGGGCACGCTACGCTGCGACAGAAAGCCCTGGGTGCCAATGGTCTCTTCCGAACAGCTAAGCCAGAGGAAGTTGAAAAGATGAAGGCTTTGTTACGGATCGAAATGAGCAAAGGCTCGCTGGGTTTATCAACGGGTCTGGAGTATGAAGAGGCTTTTTTCTCGAATCGGGATGAGGTCATTCAACTGGCGCAGGCCGCTGCCGATTCGGGTGGTCGCTACATCAGCCACATTCGTAGTGAGGATGTACAAATTGATGATGCCATCGACGAAATCATTGAGATTGGCCGGGCAACGAAGATGCCCGTTCAGATTTCGCACCTGAAAATTGCCTTGCACGACAAATGGGGGCAATCATCGCAAGTACTTGCCCAACTGGAACGAGCGCGTGCTCAGGGAGTAAATATTACCGCCGATTGCTATCCGTATGATTACTGGATGTCGACAATACGGGTATTGTTTCCTAAACGTGATTACACCAATCCTGTGAGCGCCGAATTTGCGGTCAATCAACTGTTCGATCCGGCTCAATCAGTATTAGTTCGGTTTGCCGCTAACCCCGCTTACGCTGGCAAAACCGTCGGCGATATTGCTCAGCTTCGGAATGAAAAACCGGCCCAAACGCTGATGGGCTTAGTGGCCGAAGCGTCGGCATTTGCTCAGAAAAACCCTGATGCGGAAGGCGTAGAAGGTATTATGGGGAAATCGATGGATGAGCCGGATGTGAAAAACTTTCTAGCCTGGTCGCATACCAATATCTGTTCCGATGGCGCCTACGGAGGGCATCCACGCGGCTATGGTGCCTTTACGCGGGTATTAGGGCGTTACGTGCGCGACCAGAAATTGATGCCCATCGAAACGGCCATTTACAAAATGACGGGCCTTACGGCCGAACATCTTGGCCTTAAAAATCGGGGGTTGATTACGCCGGGTTATTTTGCGGATTTGGTGTTACTTAACCCCGACACCGTGCAGGACAAGGCCCGCATTGGTGAGAGTAGCGCGCTCTCAACCGGCATCGAAGCCGTTTGGGTAGCGGGAAAGCTAGTGTATCAGGATCAGAAAGCGACGGGTGCGCATCCTGGAGTGTTTATTCGGCGATAATGGATGATGGCTCAGTTTCTATTTAATCCTTTGATTATCAACGTTTTTTTTGTCATCCCGACGCAGGAGGGATCTTCGCTAACAGCAGCACATTCTAGCTACCGAACCGGGCCGCCGGAGCGGATCCCTCCTGCGTCGGGATGACAAAATTATCTTTTAGTATTTTGATTGTCATGGGTTTATATATTATATCAACCCATGATTCACGTTAATTAAACGAGTGTCTGAATTCGAGTGGAGAAAGTTGCGTCTTGCTTTTGAAGAGTTTGTTGAACGACTGAGGGTATTCAAAGCCAAGTTGATACGCTATTTCACTGACAGATAGAGAGGTTGTCGTGAGGCTTTCCTTCGCTTTCTCAATCAATTTATTCTGGATATGCTGCTGGGTACTTTGCCCCGTTAGCTTCCTTAATAAATCGCTCAAATAATTGGGAGAGACATTGAGGGCATCGGAAATATAGTGAACCGTTGGTAGCCCCATTTCCTGCACTTTAGTACTGTTAAAATAATCCGTTAGCAAGCCTTCCAGATTGGTCAACAGGTCATGACTGGCGTGCTTACGGGTAATAAATTGGCGGTTGTAAAACCGATTGGCGTAGTTGAGTAACAAATCAAGATGGGCCACCATGACATCCTGACTATAGCTGTCGATGGACGAATGATATTCCTGTTCAATATTCCGGATTAACGATTCCATCAGGGCGTCTTCTTTATCCGACAAGTGTAAGGCCTCGGTAACCTCGTAGGAAAAGAAACCATAACTCTTGATCGTCTTTTCTAATGGATAACCCCTGATAAAGTCCGGGTGAATGAGAAGCGACCAACCCGAACAATCCCGACTTTCATCATCTTCAACGGTAAGCACTTGACCTGGCGAAAGAAACGTCATGGTGCCTTCATCAAAGTCGTAGTAATTCTTACCGTATTTCAGCTTGCCTTTGAAGTCCTTCTTAATCGAAATGATGTAAAGATTGATAACATTCCCTTTCCAGTATTCATCGGAAACAACGGGCACATCGGCATGATGAATCAGGCTGATTAGTGGATGCTCTGGCTTGGGTAGAGATGCTATATTATGCCACTCCAAAATGGAATTGATAAGGCGAGGCTGATTCATTTCCTTTTTCATAACTGTGCGATTATCTGCTTTCTGGCATTAGTTAACCCTACCACTATTTGATTTTACTCCCAAGTTTCACCCTTCTCCTGTTTTCAGGAGAGGGGCCGGGGGTGAGGTGAGCTACAAACCAACCATCGACATCCCGGCAGCATCATACCGATCGCCAGTTGATACGCCGAGTGGTACGATGGCTTCTAGTTTCTCAAATTCGTCGGCCGTCAGAGTAATCTCCGTTGCTGCAATATTTTCGGCTACATACGTCCGGCGTTTTGTTCCCGGAATGGGCACATACCCTTTTGAAATGATCCAGGCAATCGCTAATTGCGACGGGGTAATTCCTTTTATTTCAGCCAGCGCTTTTATGGCGTTGACCAAGTCAATATTCTTGTAAAACTGTTCGCCCTGAAAACGGGGAATTCCTCGTCTGAAATCATTCTCTGGAAAATCGTCCGGGCTTTGAATAGCTCCGGTGAGAAATCCACGGCCAACTGGTGAATAAGCGACAAATCCGATTCCGAGTTCATGAAGCGCGTCTAAAATTCCTTCTTCCTCCACGCTCCGTTCAAAAAATGAGTACTCCGTTTGGATAGCCGTCAGTGGATGTACCTGATGGGCTTTTCGTATGGTAGCTGCCGATACTTCGGAAAGACCAATATAGCCAACCTTGCCTTCTTTGATGAGATCGGCCATGGCACCAACCGTGTCTTCGATAGGCGTATTGGGGTCTAGCCGATGCAGATAATATAGATCGATGTAATCGGTGCCCAGATTTTTAAGGGAGCGTTCAACGGCTTTTTTTACGTAGGCTGGTTGCCCGTTTATTCGCCAGGTAAGCTGTTCATTATCATTAATTTCGTAGCCGAACTTCGTGGCAATGATGTATTTATCGCGGTTTCCTTTGATGGCTTTGGCAATGAGTCGTTCGTTGGCCAGCGGACCGTATAAATCGGCTGTATCCAGAAAATTCCCCCCTAGTTCCAGCGAGCGATGAATGGTGGCAATCGATTCCGCTTCGTCGGCTTTCCCATAAATATCCATACCGGCAATCTTGGTCATGCCCATGCATCCCAGGCCAATAGCTGGAACAACAAGTCCCTGACTGCCTAATTCAATTTGTTTGAGACTGCTCATGTTTACTTTTTACGTTTGAGTTTTACGGAAGCAAATGTCAGCGTCCGTACCCTGAAAAAAGTAGCCCAATCTCTTGTTGTTGTATCCAGAACGGGGCAGTGCCGATTTGGATACAGAAAACCCTCATTTTCGGATCATCGGGATCTGTAAATTGGTTGGTCGGTTTGCTTCTGTATCGAAACCGCGCCCATCGACATTTCGAGCACCCCAGAATAATAGATCGTTTACTACATAAATCAGGTCAAATTCAGCGAAGATTTGTCCGTCAACAAGCCCAAAAGGAGGAAAGGCCTTGCCCAGAATACTTTGCGTACCATTTACTTCCCACTTGGCAAATCCATGACTGGCAAGCTGATTCATGGCATCGGCAAAACCCTGGAGCAAGGGCGTTACTTCGTAGGCATCGTCGGCAATAAAATCTACTTTCTGGGCTCCTTCTGCAATTGGGTGCGGCCCTTGCCAAAGCATGTGTCCTTTGATGGTCATTTTCACCAAAGGCACGTGGCCATAGGCATCAGCAGAGTTAACCACGATCAGTTCAAATTTGTCGTCGGCTAAATAGGTGAAATCCCGCGTTAGGTAAAACGGCTTCATGCTGCCGTCGGGATTTTTGCTGATGCTGGGTCGAATTTCGGGGGCAATGCTTTTCCAGCTACCCAGGATAGACTGTTTAATTTGATCGACTGTCATTGGTCTATATCGTTAAAGTTCTTGGTCTCAAGAGCCCGGAAATAGCTCTGGAATGACCTTCGTTGGTCGCCTGTTTATGCAAAAGCAAAGTTGTTACCTTTGTCTAGATGTGGCAAGTAGTCAAGAAAATCGGTATTAGTACATTTTTTTAGACCAATGGAGAATTCGCGAAAAAATAAGGATTTTAACCCAAACAATTGTCCGGTAACCCATTGTCTAAACCGGATAGGCGGGAAATGGAAACCGTTACTGATTTATGCCATCAGTAAAAACTGCAATCGATTTAGTAAGCTACAAAAAGCGGTTCCCGTCATTAGCAAGCAAATGCTCGTCAATCAACTACGCGAATTGGAAGAAGATGGCATTCTTGAGCGGATTATCTACCCCGAAATTCCACCCCGAGTCGAATACAAGATTACGGAATACGGTCAATCCCTAATTCCCATTTTGTATGTGATGCAGGATTGGGGGCTGAACGATTTGAAAAGAATGGCGAATGAAAAAGAGCAGGCTTCAGCTCGTGTTTAATGGCGATTCCATACACCTATCATCTGCAACGGCAGAAGTGTTGTCCACTTCTTACAGCGTAAAAAGTTACTGACATAGTGTTGAGCTTTGATCGCTAAAAAGGTCGTAGCTGTTGACTTTAGAGGCTAAATCTCCTTTTTTTGCTGGTATGTCTTGGACGTAAAAAGAACCTCCTTTCTTCGTTTTGAGGTTGCTCAAAACGAAGAAAGGAGGTTCTTTTATTACCATCCGGTAAAACTCGGAATGACTGATGTTTTAAGTATAAGCTAATAGCAACAACTTTTTTTTAAGCTGCTCTACTGGCCAATAGAATTTTTAAACACCTTCTGCTTCCACAAGTTTCACCTCAGGTACCAGACGAGTGAGTAGGTTTTCGATACCAGCTTTTAGTGTAAGCGTGGAAGAAGGGCAACCGCTGCATGAACCTTGCAACAATACCTTAACCGTACCACTGGGTTCGTCGAACGAATAAAAATTAATAGCCCCGCCGTCCGATTCAACCGCTGGTTTGATGTATTGGTCCAATACCGCTTTTATTTTTTGTACCGTTTCGGAATCCATGTCAAGTTTGGTGCTATTCACATCCATAGTCCGTTGAGCAAATACGGGCTTCTGGTCACCAAAGTACTCTTTCAGGAATAACTTGATCTCAAATAAGACTTCGTCCCAATCGGTTTCGTCGTCTTTTGTGATGGTCACGAAATTTCCCGAAATAAACACCCTACGGACAAACTCAAAACCAAAAAGAGCGACGGCCAAAGGGGATGCTTTGCCTTCGAGGAGAGCGTCGCCCGGTGTTGCGTAATCGAATGAAAGCCCAGCGGGTACAAGCTCAAAATTAATGACGAACTTCATCGAGTTCGGATTGGGACTTCCTTCCGTAAAAATGGATACGGGACGGTTTAGCGTAGAATTCATTGTCAGGAAAGTTTCAGTTCACCGGTACAAGGGCCGGTACTAGTAGGGAAGTAACAGCTTGACTGTTTTTTTAGTTTTTGCAAATGAAAAAACCCGCTTAACAACGCTAAGCGGGTTTTTTCTGTAAAGAAGGTAATGCTGTATTAAGCAGCAGCTTCAGCAACAGGAGCTGTTTCAACAGCTGATGGTCCTTCTGGAATGATATCCACGTACGAGCGGCTATCGCGGCCTGGACGAAATTTCACAGTGCCAGCTACCAGAGCGAAGAGCGTATAATCTTTACCTAAACCGACGTTTTTGCCGGGATGGTGTTTCGTACCGCGTTGGCGAACGATGATATTGCCGGCAATAGCCGACTGACCGCCGAATAGTTTTACACCCAGGCGCTTGCTGTGTGAATCGCGGCCGTTTTTGGAACTACCTACACCTTTCTTGTGTGCCATTGTCTTTTAAGAAGTGAGGAGTGAGGAATGAGGAATGAGAATAAGGTTCGCATCAGCAACTCCTCACTTCTCAATCCTCATTCCTTACTACTATTTTAGAGAGTAATGTCTTCGATCAGCACCTTCGTCAGATACTGACGGTGGCCATTTTTCTTTTTGTAACCTTTCCGACGCTTCTTCTTGAAGACGATAACTTTCTCGCCTTTCAGATGTTCGACGATTTTAGCGGATACCGACGCTCCAGCGACGGTCGGAGCACCGATGCTAATGCTCCCTTCGTTGTCAACAAGGAGAACTTTCACCTTGTCGGAGGCAAGGGCAGCGTCCACATCGCCTTCTAACCGGTGGGTATAGATAGTGCGACCTTTCTGGATCTTGAATTGCTGTCCTGCGATCTCTACGATTGCGTACATGTGTTGTGTATGAAATTGGAAATGAGGGTGCAAAGGTAGCAGTTATTTCCTGAAAATCCAATACAACACTTAGTGTACGCGTATTTTTTGTCCAGGTCGAAGCCGTGATCCTGATATGTGGTTTTTACGCTTCAGTGCCGATAACGACATGCCGTAACGCTCGGCTATGGAACTGAGCGTCTCGCCCGACCGGACCTTATGTAATACAGTCCGCTTGAAACGTGGCCGTGAACTGGATTCTGATGACGATGAACGGCCTCCCCGCAGGTAATCCCAAACGGAACCTGTTAGCAGAAAATGATCCGAGTTAATCGTGTTTTCTGGAAACGAGAAGATATTGAGCGGGCTGAACGGGTTGCCTTCATAACGGGTCTCAAAGTGTAGGTGAGGACCAGAACTACGACCTGTGCTACCTCCCAAACCGAGTTGGTCACCTGCTTTAACGAGCTGACCTGTCTCGACGGTTTGCTTCGACATATGCCCGTAAAGTGTTTCTAGCCCGTTGTAGTGCCGAACCAATACATAGCGACCATACCCATTCCCGTCCCAGCCTACTACCCGCACAATACCATCGAAAGCAGAATAAACCGGATTCCCAGTTTCAAGATCGAGATCGGTACCCGTATGCCAACGCCCCCAGCGAAACCCAAAATTCGACGTCATTTTACCTTCGTCCAGCGGGGCCGACCAGTAGCGGTTGGCGGGTGGGTCGTACAGTTTAATATCAATCGTTTCGTCGAATTCGAGCGGATTAATATTATACGGATCAACCGTTCGGGAATCCCAGACAGCGTAGTAATCGGCAATTTTCACCCATTCGTTACCAACCAGAACCGAATCAATTACTTCAACAACGCTGGTTTCTCCCTGATCGAGCTGGCTGGTATCTTCGCTAACAACCGGGTTTAATTCTTTTTTCGGCTCAAACTGGTTATTAAAGCGCAGTTGAGTTGATTCCTGTTCAAATTGGTCGTCCGCTTTTTGCGGCTGTTCGACGACCGGGGCATTCGGATTAGCTCCGTTTTTGGGCGTGATACGCAGGTTATTTTTAAATCGCCCGCGCTCCTGAGCCTGTGCCGTTAGGGTAATGCACAAACACCCAATGGCCAATAGCCACTGTGTAGCGGTTCTTCTCATCGATAAGTAGATGAGTTTACCGTTTTCTGTTTACGGTTGGCTTGCGCGAGCAAGGTGATGCGTCCGTAAACCATAAACAGAAAACGGTAAACTAGTTTTGTTAATGAACAATTTCTTCGCCCTGCATTTCCAGCGTGACTAAATAACGTTCTGCGTCGAGGGCGGCCATACAGCCTGTACCCGCTGCCGTGACAGCCTGACGGTAGATGTTATCCTGGGCGTCTCCGCAGGCAAATACACCAGGTATATTGGTTCGGGTACTTCCTTTCTCGGTCAGAATGTACCCATTGTCATCCAGCTCGATATAGTCCCGGAAAATGTCTGTATTGGGTTTGTGACCAATTGCCACGAAAAAGCCAGTCACGTCTAAAACGCGCGTTTCTCCGGTCACAGTATTTTTTACCAGTACTCCAGTTACGTCTTCATCACCCAGAACCTCTTCGGTTGCTGAGTTATATAGGATTTCGATGTTATGGGCCGATTTAACTCGTTGTTGCATAAAATGTGACGCCCGCATTTCATCACGACGAACCAGCATATATACTTTCCGACAGAGGTTAGCTAAGTAGCTGGCTTCTTCGGCAGCAGTATCACCCGCACCAACAATTGCCACATCCTGGCCTCTAAAGAAGAAGCCATCACAGACAGCACAAGCCGATACGCCACGGCCATTCAACCGCATTTCGGAAGGAAGACCAAGCCATTTAGCCGATGCACCTGTCGAAATAATAACCGAGTCGGCGGTGATTTCGTGTTTGTCATCCACAATAGCCCGGTGAGGGTTTCCGGGGCCAGGCTGCTCGGCGAAAATAACTTTTGTTACCAGGCCATAGCGAATGTCGGTACCAAAACGGCGTGCCTGCGCTTCCAGATCCTGCATCATTTGCGGACCATTGACACCGTTAGGATAGCCAGGAAAATTATCTACTTCATTTGTGATGGTAAGCTGCCCACCAGGTTGTTCGCCCTGATAGAGAACGGGTTTCATATTAGCCCGTGAGGCATAAATAGCAGCTGTATATCCGGCTGGGCCGGAACCTATAATTAAGCACTTAACGTGTTCGGGAGTCATTGCAATGGAAATGAGTTGCCTGGTAACTAAAAATACGACTCCCTAAATAGGGAGCGCATTGTGACAACGTACACAAAATTGAAAAAAATCCCGCAAACAGCAATGATTTACGAGCTTCGATTTGCGAATTACGATTTATAAAAGGCGAGTCGTATTGGCATCAGCCAAATCGTAATTCGCAAATCGAAGCTCATAAATCACTGTATTTTCCACTCGATGCGCCGGTTAAGTCGCCGGTTCTCATCTGTTGTGTTCGGAACAAGCGGGTGCGTTTTGCCATAACCCACCGCCCGAATACGACCCGCATCAATGCCTGCTTTGGCGAGGTAAGTTACAACGGCCTGGGCTCGTTTTTGGGAGAGTCCCAGGTTGGCAGCCGCATCGCCTTTGTCATCTGTATGCCCCGAAATCTCAACTTTGAGAGCTGGATTGGCCTGCAAAAACGTCGATAATCGGTCAAGTTCTGTTTTGGACTTTTCGGCAAGGTCATAGCGTCCTGACTCGAAAAACAAATTATTCAGCGTTTCATTGGCCGATGCGCCTGCTACGGCTGGTTCCAACGGCACAGTTAATGACAAACCATCGCCTTTCGTTTTCTGGGTAAAATCGAAGGAAAGGCTTTTGAAAAGGTAGCCCGGCTGACTTACATACAAGGCATATTCGCCCCCGCTGGGCAATACCGCCGTGTATTGGCCTGTCTGACTGTCGGTTTGCACACGGGAAACAATCTGATTCGTTTTTAAGTCGATTAACTCAAGGCTGGCAGTAAGAGGTTTCTTGGTTTTTGCATCGGTAACCACCCCTTTCAGGTACGTTACCGGCTTGACACGTTCACGTAACGACTCGGGTAAGTCGAATGCATAAAGCCTTGACTTCTGCGAAACCCCATCTTTCTGTTCTTCGTAGGAATAATAAGCTCGTGTACCATTGGCCGAGACAAACAGCGACGCCTGATCTTCTGAATTGTTGATTGGATAGCCTAGGTTCGTGGGAGCCGACCAGCCCGATGTACTATTGTCAGCCACAAACAAGTCATAACCACCCATGCCGATATGCCCTTCTGAGGCAAAAAACAAACTCTGCCCGTTCGGATGAATGAAAGGCGAAGCTTCATTGAACGGTGTGTTGACGGGCTCTCCCAAATTAACGGGCTCGTTCCAATCGCCAGTGGCACTCCGTTCGCTTCGCCAGATGTCGCGACGGCCTTTACCACCGGGGCGATCCGACACGAAATAAAGCTGTCGTCCATCAGCCGACAAAGCAGGCTGTGATTCATAATAACGTGTATTGATGGGCGTGCCCAGATTTTCAGGGTTCGACCAGTCGTTGCCCGTTTTGTGGCTCATATACAAGTCACAACTGCCAAATCCTTTGCGCCCCTGACAAGCTGTAAATACAATGGTACGCCCATCGGCCGACAAACTGGCTGTGCCTTCGTTTTCGGGCGTATTGATATTGGTGGCGAGGGAAGTAGGTGGCGACCAGGTTTCTCCGTTGAAGGTCGATGTCATTAAGTCTTCATCACCTTCTGGTTTCAAGGCTGTAAAAACCAATGTTTGTTCATCGGCCGTGAGCACAGGAAAGTACTGAGAGGGTGTTGTTTGTAAAACAGACGATAGAGGTTTGGGATCGACAGCCTGCGGATGCTGCATGGCTTCCTGCGCAAAACGTGCGGTTTCAATCTGTCGGGCAATTCGCTTGGCCTGCGTCGATTGCGGGGCAAACATCGTCTGATATTTTTCGAGATAGGGGAGTGCTTCGCTGTACCGCCCCAATCGAAGTAAAGTATTGCTCAGCGACTGATAGGCGGCTCCAGAAGCAGGACTATCGGGTTGAAGTTTTATAGCGCTTCGATAAGATGCCAGAGCAGGGTCGTACCGTTTCTTGAATTCGTAAAGCTGGCCGAGTTTTAGATAGGCATCTGTAAAGTTAGGGTCTTGCTTGATCGCCTGCTCCATAAACGGAATGGCTTCATCGGCTTTCCGTTCACCAAATAGCTTGATGGATTGGGCGTAGAACTCCTGGGCTTTGGCATTTTGGGCGTGGAGCGTGGAGCAGGGAGCGAGGAGCAGGGTAACAAGCAGGGAGCAGGGGGCGAAGAGCTGGGTAATCTTTCTCAGGCATCCCGCGCCCCGTGCTCCCTGCCCCGAGCTTACGGAATATCCATGTACTTGTGCGTTTGCAACGAAATTTGCCATTGCGGGTGATCTTTTACGTATTCAACGATACGAGGTAGCATTTCATTGGAACGACCCCATTCAGTTTGCAAAAAGAGCCTGCAATCGGGACGTAAATGTGGCACAAACGACTCGGCAAAGGCAAAGTCAGATTGATTGTAGATAATAACTTTTAGCTCGTCCGCTTTATTGTAAATGTCGGGATTGGGAGCTTTAAATTTCTTTGGCGAAAAGCAAATCCAATCCCAGGAGCCCGTGACGGCCTGGCACACGCCCGATGTTTCGATATTCGTCTTGAATCCTGCTGCCTGCAAAGCGGAAGTTAACCCTGTCAGGTCGTGCATGAGGGGTTCTCCGCCTGTAATGACGGCCATTCGTCCAGGGTGTTGCAGAGCGCCATCAACGATGGACTGAATCGATAATTTCGGGTGTAGATCAGCATCCCAGGATTCTTTGACGTCGCACCAGAAGCAGCCTACATCACACCCGCCAAGCCGGATAAAGTAAGCAGCCCGTCCTGAATGAGCACCTTCGCCCTGAAGCGTGTAAAAGGCTTCCATGACCGGCAAGGCGGTAGTTGTCGATTCGATTGTTGTTTGTTGATTCTGTTCTAAAAGCATAGACAAAGATACAGGAGGTTCGCTGGAATGCTTGGTTGTGCCTGTCGGCTCCATCGCTTTTCCGTATTCCTAAATAGACCCATCGCCGAGGATTTTAGTTTCAAAAATCAATAGTCTCATACGAAGTGATAGACGTTTTTTGCAGAAAGTCCTGAATTTCTTTTTTACCTTTGCGCCATGATTTCCCAACGGGCTACACATTCTCCCTTCCGACATCGTCGCCATCATCGCGGCTGCTAAGCCCGTACGACTACGTGTTGCCTCGTCAAAATATCGAAAAACCTGTCCATTTTCCTGTACTTTTGCCCCCTGATTGCATAAATCATCGCGAACCATGTGGGTTGCTCGTGATTTTTTGCTGACAATCAATCGAGTACGTAGTGTATGGACGCTATCATACATCCTATATCATACCTCAGTTAATGTCTTCTGTATTACGCATTGCCCTACAAAAAAACGGTCGTTTAAGCGAAGATTCATACCAGCTTTTCAAAGAATGTGGTATCAGATTCGATTACGGAACCGGTAAACTCAAGTCCATTTCGTCGAACTTCCCCGCTGAATTCCTGTTCCTGCGTGACGACGATATTCCTGGCTACGTTGAAGATGGCGTAGCCGATCTAGGCATCGTTGGCGAAAATGTAGCCGTCGAAACCGGTCGGCCAGTGACAACGATTCACAAGCTGGGCTTTTCCAAATGCCGCCTGTCCATTGCAGTTCCGCGTGGTATCGAGTGGACGGGTATTCAACATCTGGATGGTAAAAACATCGCTACATCCTACCCGAATTTGTTAGGTAAATACCTGGCTGAACAGGGTGTAAAAGCCGAGATTCATGAGATTAGTGGCTCGGTGGAGATTGCGCCGAGCATCGGTCTTGCCGAGGCTGTCTGTGATATTGTCAGTTCGGGGAGTACGTTGTTGAGTAATGGATTGAAAGAGGTAGAAACGATTTTCCGTTCCGAAGCTATCCTCATTGCCCGCCCTGAACTTGATGCGGATAAGCAGGCGTTAGTTGATAAACTCCTGTTCCGGATCAAGTCGGTTCAGGCTGCCAAAAACAATAAGTACATTGTTCTGAATGCCCCAAACCATGCCCTTGAGCAGATAACATCGTTGCTGCCCGGTATGAAGAGCCCAACGGTAACACCCCTGGCTACCGAAGGCTGGAGTTCGGTTCATTCGGTTTTGAACGAAAATGAATTCTGGGAAAATATAGAAGCCATCCGCGCTGCTGGTGCCGAAGGAATTCTGGTGATCCCGATTGAGAAAATGATCTATTAAAAGTATGTAGGAGTGAGGAGCGAGGAGTGAGAATGGCTGACGCAAGCCTTTTTTATGCGTCAGCCATTCTCACTCCTCACTCCTCACTCCTCACTCCTTCAACATGAATATCATCCCGTTTCCTGCCCGCGCTGAATGGCCTGCTTTACTTGCCCGGCCTGTTCAATCGACCGAACAGATTGAAGCTGCGGTAGCTCCAATCCTGGCACAGGTTCGTTCTGGTGGCGACGCTGCCTTGGTTGAATTAGCGAAGAAATTTGACAAGATAGATCTGGAAAGCAGCCAACTGCAGGTTAGCGCTGACGAACTTGATGCCGCAGAAGCACAACTCAGTGATGAACTGAAAACCGCTATTCGGCAGGCGTACCAGAACATTCGGTTGTTTCACGAGCGACAAAAACAGCCCGTTGAGAAAATCGAAACGATGCCAGGGGTTATTTGCTGGCGTAAAAGCGTGGGTATCGAAAAGGTTGGGTTATACATTCCAGGGGGAACGGCACCACTTTTTAGCACAGTACTCATGCTGGGAATTCCTGCGCAATTAGCCGGTTGTCGCGAAGTTGTACTTTGTACACCCAGTAATCACCCTGCCATTTACTTCGCGGCCAAATTAGTGGGTGTAACCAAGGTATTTCGCATTGGTGGGGCACAGGCCATAGGGGCTATGGCGTATGGAACGGAGTCAGTGCCAAAGGTTTATAAAATTTTTGGTCCAGGTAACCAATACGTAACGGCGGCCAAAATGCTGGTGGCAAAAGAGGGTATGGCCATCGATATGCCAGCTGGACCCAGTGAAGTTGCGGTATATGCTGATGATTCAGCTATTCCGGCCTTTGTTGCGGCTGATTTACTATCACAGGCTGAGCATGGTGCTGATAGTCAGGTGTTGCTGGTTTCGACCAGTAAAAAGCTGCTGAGCAGTGTTAATCTGACGCTAAGCACACAGCTAAGCCGACTTCCCCGTCACGAATTAGCTGGAAAGGCGCTGGAAAACAGTAAGATGATTTTGCTTGATAATCAGACGGATGCTATAGATCTGCTGAATGACTACGCTGCCGAGCATTTAATCCTGAGTATTGAAAACGCAGAAGAAGTTGCCGATAAAATCATTAATGCAGGCTCTATTTTCCTAGGAAACTATACGCCCGAATCGGCAGGTGATTATGCATCGGGGACCAATCATACGTTGCCAACGAATGGATTTGCACGGGCTTATAGCGGTGTGTCGTTAGATAGCTTTGTTAAGAAAATTACGGTTCAACACATAACAGCAGAAGGTTTGCAAAACGTTGGTCCTGTAGTTGAAGCGATGGCCGAAGCCGAATCCTTGGAAGCCCACAAGCGGGCTGTGAGTTTACGACTGGCAAGCCTTGCGGATTGATGAGAGTTAATAACCGAAGATACCGGGTCTAGTTTCAGCCCACTGCTTATTGATTTGAAGAAATTAATCGACGAAAAGGCCATCTATCAGCCCACCGCTTTAGCTGTGGGTTGCCAGTAAAGAAATTGAATGACCCAACTGTTTCAACGGTTTCGATTCCCAATAAACCGTTAAAACGGTTCGTGAATAGCGTATTTTTTATAGACCCACAGCTAAAGCGGTGGGCTAATATGGGTTACATAGTCAATTCGGCGTTTATTTAACGAAACTCAATTAGCTGTGGGTCAATTGTTGATAGCTTGACGGTTGTTTCGCTGGCATCGGTTTTATCGTAACTTTTATGTTTGACCTCCTTTCCCTTCGTACCGATACCCCCGGCACTCAGCATGTCGTTCATGTGAATAATGCGGGCGCAGCGCTGATGCCGAAACCAGTAATTGATGCCATAACGCAACATATTGCTTTAGAAGCCGAGATCGGGGGCTATGAGGCTGCCGAAATTCGTAAGGCAACTATTCAGGAGTTTTATGCCTCAACAGCTGATTTACTGAATACAACCGCAAATCATATTGCCGCAACGGCCAGTGCGACGGATGCTTATGCTAAAGCACTATCGTCGATTCCATTTCAGCGGGGCGATGTCGTTCTGACCACAACGAATGACTATGTCTCCAATCAGATTGCATTTCTGTCATTAAAGAAACGATTTGGTATAGAGATCGTTAGAGTAGAGGACGAACCTACAGGTGGCGTTTCGGTGGCCGATATGGCCGAAAAAATCAGGACGCTCCGGCCACGCCTTGTGGCGGTTACTCATGTACCGACAAACTCTGGACTGGTTCAATCGGTCGAAGCGATTGGGGAAATCTGCCAGGAATATGACGTATTGTATCTGGTGGATGCCTGCCAATCAGTAGGACAGCTTCCCGTTGATGTGACTCAGATTCATTGCGATTTTCTGACCGCTACCTGTCGGAAATTCCTTCGGGGGCCACGTGGTGTGGGTTTTTTGTATGTATCCGACAAAGTCTTGATGGCCAATATGGCTCCTCTGTTTGTCGACCTTCATGGCGCTTCGTGGGAATCGGCCGACAGTTATCAGTTGGAGCCGACGGCCAAACGGTTCGAAGATTGGGAGTTTCCGTATGCACTCGTATTGGGTGCTGCCGAAGCGAATCGCTATGCCCTGAGCGTAGGTATTGACGCCATCGCAGAACGAAATGCTCAGCTTTGTACAATACTTCGAAAGAAGCTGAGTCAATTGCCCGGTGTTCGTTTGTATGATGAAGGTGAACAATTATCGAGCATAATCACCTTGTTCAGCGAAACGAAATCGGCGGCTGAGTTGAAATCAGCTTTATTGGCCCGACGTATCAATACGTCTATCAGCCCTTATGATGCAGCAATTCTGGATTTTGGTCGAAAAGGCATGTTGACTGCTACGCTTCGGATTTCGCCCCACTACTACAATACTGAGGATGAAATGAATACGTTTGTTGATGCGCTAAACGATATTCTCAGATGAAACACCTTGCTGACCTCCTGCTTCTGGGTGATCCACGCCTGTACGAAACCTGCGAGCCGGTCTTGGAATCGGAGCTTCCTTTGGTGACAGGCTGGGCGGCCGATTTGCATAACGTGATGGAAGAAATCAGAGCGAAGTACCAGTTTGGACGAGGCATTGCCGCTCCACAGCTCGATATCATGAAACGGCTGATTTATCTGAATGTAGATCGTCCCCAGATTATTATCAACCCCGAACTGGTTACCGTTAGCGACGAGACCGATGAACTCTGGGACGATTGCATGAGTTTCCCAAATTTACTCGTGCGTGTCCGGCGCCATTGCCGTCTGACAATGACTTACCGGGATGAACACTGGCAACCACATACCTGGGAGATCACCGACTGGAGTCTGGCAGAGCTGGTTCAACACGAATACGACCATCTAAACGGCATACTTTGTACCATGCGGGCAATCGACGAACAATCATTTCGGTGGCGACCAACGCCAACTAGTACTTAAATGACCTTTTGTCTGTTTATTCTATTCCTCAATTTGGGCTCATAGAAAAATGTCCGTATTTTTAAGGAAATAATTCCTCATTATGACAATCATAGCCATCGCCAATCGCCTGGGCGGCAATGAAATACTCGGACGAGTTATTCGTAGTGAAGCCGACTTGATGCAGCTTATTGAGCAGGGTGTGCCTAAAGCAACGATTCGATATCTAGCTGATTCACTGGGTATTGAACCAAAAGAATTAGTAGAGTATTTGCCCGTTACACCCCGTAATTTACAACGTTATCAGGACAGTGACCGCTTGAGCGACATTGTTTCAGACCATATTGTTGCTCTGGCTGAGTTATTTGAACATGGCGAAGATGCTTTAGGGAAAGACTATTTCCGAGATTGGCTTCATGGGTCAATTTTATCGCTAGGGAATCGTCGCCCGGTTGAATTTCTCAAAACGCATAAAGGAATTGGTATTGTTGACCGCGAGTTGGGTAGGATTGAACACGGAATTTTTGCCTGATGGAGTTATTTCGGGTTACTCGTCAGATGTACGCCAATGACCTGTCGGGTAATGGGGCCGCAGTATACGGAGGTCGATGGAACGAAGTTGGTAAACCCGCTCTTTATACGGCTAGCAGTCGATCGCTGGCAATTTTAGAGACATTGGTTCATTTACGCCAATCGCAGCCTCCAACCGATTACCGGGTTATGGTTTTGTACGTACCAGATCATATTCCCGCTGTAAACAGTGGGCAGTTGCCTGAAAACTGGCAAATCAACGAAGCCTATACACAACAAGTTGGAAGTAAATGGCTGGCTTCCAATGAATCTCTTCTGTTACGAGTACCTTCCGTAATCGTGCGGTCAGAGTATAATTATCTGCTCAATCCAGCCCATGTTTTTTTTGCTGACGTAAAACTAATTGCCGTGGAGTCTATTGAATTTGACCCACGATTTTTTCAGAAATTAAGCTAATGCAACCATTCAATCTTAATAATCTTCTCCGTCCCCACATTCTTTCGTTGACACCCTATTCTTCGGCTCGTGACGAGTATACGGGTAAGGTGGGCGTGTTTCTGGATGCCAACGAAAATCCGATTGGTTCCACGACTGATACGGGCGATTACAACCGTTACCCTGACCCACACCAATGGGCTATCAAGCAGAAATTGGCACCCATCAAAGGGGTTCGGCCTGAGCAGATTTTTCTGGGAAATGGTTCTGACGAACCCATTGACTTACTCGTTCGTGCTACCTGTGTGCCGGGCAAGGACAATCTGCTGATTATGCCACCAACCTACGGCATGTATGAAGTGTCGGCGGCTGTTAATGATGTTGAGCTGGTCAAAGTGCCACTGACGCCCGATTTTCAGGTAGATACCGAGGGTGTGCTGGCTGCTATCACGCCCAACACAAAACTAATATGGCTGTGTTCGCCTAATAATCCGTCGGGCAATCTGCTCCAGGCCGATGCCATTCGGACGATTCTCGAAACTGCCGATCATTCGTTAGTGATTGTGGATGAAGCTTATATTGATTTTGCGGATACGCCTTCCTGGACGAGTGAGTTGGATAAATACCCAAACCTGGTCGTATTACAAACCTTCTCGAAAGCATGGGGATTGGCTGCGTTACGGTTAGGGATGTGTTTTGCGTCGGAGGAGCTTATTGGCGTACTGAATAAAATTAAACCTCCCTACAACATTTCGGCACCTACGCAGGTACTCGCTCTGGATGCGCTTTCGCACGAAGACGAGAAGAATGAAATGGTTCGGCAAATTTTGACAGAACGGCAGTTTTTGGCCGAGAAACTGCGTTCTTTGCCATCCGTACAGGTCATTCATCCGTCTGATGCCAACTTTTTACTCGTTCAATTTGCCGATGCGAAGGGTATTTTTGAGCACTTAATTGGGCAACAGGTGATTGTTCGGGATCGATCGAAAGTGAAATTGTGTGGTGGTTGTTTGCGGATTTCGGTGGGTAAACGGACTGAAAATGAGCGACTTTTAGCCGTGCTCCAATCGATGGAAAGCAAATCTGCATTACCGGATTTACCGTTAGGAACCGCTGACGAAGCAACAAAACCGGAGGCTGTTTCAACTACCTGACCTGAGTTGAGGTATTAAATTGGGACAAAAAATCGGTTACGAGAGTTGACCTGTATAGTCTAAGAAAGACTAATCATTTACTCTATGAAAAAATTGATTCTGCTCACAGCGCTGTTGGTTACAGGCTGTTTACTAACGCCTGCTGATGTACAGGCACAATATAATAACTGGGCTATCGGCGCTCGTATTGGGGAGCCGTCGGGCATAAACGTTCGGAAATACTTCGGCACGAACCATGCCTTCGATTTAAACATCGGGACGTATGGCGGTATTTATGGCACCCGGCGGAGTTATCGTTCCGGCGATTATAAGAGTGTTGGTCTGGCTATCCAGGGTCACTACTTATGGCACACGGCCCTTACGAAAAGTGAAAGTGTACGGGCGTATTACGGATTTGGTGGGCAACTGAACAATCGTCGCTATTACCCCGATTATTTAGCTGGACAATCCGTTGACTACGTAAAGGGAAACCTTTCAATTGGTGGGTCGGGTATTGCCGGACTTGAGTTTTTTCCGGTTGGCAAACCCTACTCGTTTTTCCTGGAAACCGGTGCTTACGTCGAGCTTTTTCAGGCCCCATTTTTCCTGAACTTAAATACAGGGGTGGGATTGCGGTATAATTTTTAAAGGTAGTAGAAGCGAGAAGTGAGAATGCTGGAGCGTCAGCAACTCCTCGCTCTTCGCTCCTCGCTCCTCGCTCCTTATGTTCAAAATCTACAGTTCTTCGGCGGGGTCGGGTAAGACGTATACGCTTACCAAAGAGTACCTGAAACTGGCGTTGCGGCCAGGTGCGAAGGACGATTATTTCCGGCATATTCTGGCCGTAACGTTTACAAACGCTGCTGCTAACGAGATGAAGAACCGGATTCTCGAACGGCTCTCCGACATTGCCGGTACGAAGGAACTTCCCTTGCTGGATGAATTGGTGGTCGAACTCTACGGCACGCCACTAAACACCGATTCATTTGAGATTGCTAAAGCCGACTTGCGCAAAAAAGCATCGGCTGTTTTCAGAACCATTCTCCATCGCTACGCCGATTTCAGCGTCACAACGATTGACTCGTTCACGCAGCGTGTCGTGATGGCTTTTACCGATGAGCTTGGGTTACCCTATTCGTTTGAGGTGGAGCTGGAAACCGACGAAGTCCTCGAGCTGGCCATCGATAACCTGATTGAAAAGGCGGGCACGGAGGAGATGGAGGAGATTACGGCTATTCTGAGCGAGTATTATACCCATACCGCTGCCGAAGGAAAAAGCTGGAATCAACTGCCCGAACTGCTCAAAGAGTTTGGCCGAAACCTTACTTCCGATCAATTCTACGACGCGGTAAATGCGGCTCAGGAGCTATCGCCAGGGGCACTGCGAACCATCCGGCTTCAATTGATGGAACATAATCGGCAGGTTGAAACCTCAATTGTTGATCAGGGCCAACGAGCCTGGTCGTTGATTACCAGCAAAGGACTCAGTGAAGAGGATTTTAAAGGTAAGAAAAACAGCGTAGCCGCTTATTTTAAGACGATTGCCTTTTCCAATTTCGAGAAAGAACCGACCGCTACGCACCGGAAGCAGATTGAAGGCGACTGGTATTTGCCGAAAACCCCACTTACCATAACGAGCGCAATTGATGGAATTTCGGAAGAACTGTGCAATTATTTTGATCAGATCGAAGTGATCCGAAACGAAAGCAGCCGGGAGGTAACGCTGTTCGATTGTTTGTTGCCGCATTTGCAGAAACTGGCGCTATTGAAGCAAATGCGCGTGGAGTTTGATGATTTGCTTCAGAAAGATGGTCGGGTGCATATTTCTGAATTCAACAAGAAAATTCTGAGTATTGTAGCAACAGAGCCGGTACCGTTTTTGTATGAACGGCTGGGTACAAAGTACAACCATATCCTGATCGATGAGTTTCAGGATACTTCCCGACTCCAGTTTGCCAACCTGCTGCCGCTGATTGAAAACTCCCTGGGGGCTGCCCATTTCAACCTGGCGGTAGGCGATGGCAAACAGGCAATTTACCGCTTCCGGGGGGGCGATATGGATCAGATTGTGGCCTTGCATCGACAGGACCTGGAAAGCCTGAAAGTGGCACACAATCCGGCGTCCTGGACAGCCGACCGTATCGGTATGCTCGACGGGCAGTTGGAACCCGAAATACTGGATACCAATTGGCGGAGTGCGGAGCCAATTGTCCGATTTAATAATGACTTTTTTGAGTTCGTGGCTCGTCAATTCGAGTATCAGCACCCGAAACTGACGGATGTGTTTGATGCCGAACGGCAGTTTCATCAGAAAGCGCAGCCCAAAGCCAATAAGGCAGGGCATGTTCAGATCGATTTCGTTGATAAAGATGACGAACTCGGTAAAGACCTCACGACACAGATGCTCGAAACGACTATGGCGCATCTGGAAAAATCGTTGGCCGAGGGTTATCAGTATGGTGATATAGCGATTCTGTGTCGGAAGAAGTCGCACGCCAGAATCCTGGCCAACGAATTGAACGTACGCCAGATTCCATTGGTCTCGGCCGATTCGTTGTCGCTGGAGTTTTCAGACCCGGTTAAATGGCTGATTACGGTTATGCAGGTGCTGCAACGCCCCGATCTGCGGATGCTTCGTTATGAATTGCTTTATCTATTTCATCGGGTCGTACAGGGTATTTTTCCGGATGATGCGTTGACCGAGAAACTTCGTAACGTGGCCGAAGATGACATTTCGGCTGTCTATGATTACCTGGCCGTAGAAGGCTATCCACTCGATCCGTATGTATTGGGACAACTGAATCCATACGAACTAGCTGAGCGTCTGATCGCCCAATTTGATCTATTCAATCAGTCGGAACACAATCCATTTTTGTTCCGATTCCTGGATGAAGTGCTGACGTTCAACCAGAAACGAAGCGGGCATCTGAGCGATTTCCTGGTATATTGGGAAAGTGTTCGGCAGAAGATTTCGGTAGAAGGAAACGCCCGTAATGCCGTAAGTATTCAAACAATTCACAAGTCGAAAGGGCTGGAGTTTCCGGTGGTCATTATTCCATTTGCCAACTGGCGGGTTGAGCCCATAAACGACAGTACGATCTGGCTCGATCTGGCCGACATTCGTACTGATGCCCTGTCGCACGCAACTGAACTGGGGAAACTTGCCCGACTTACAGCCGCTCCATCGAACACGACCAGTAAATTACGAAGTGCTCCTGCATCGGTAGCCGCTCAATATGAAGAGGAGTTGACGCGTACCTTCATCGAGAATATGAACCTGCTGTATGTCGCGTTTACCCGACCAACGGATCGGTTATATATCATTGCCAAAGGAGGTGATTTTGACAAAGTAGGGAATCAAAAAGATGTTAGCTATTGGCTGCATGCGTTCCTGCGCGATAGCGAAGTGGCCCGAAATTGTGGTTGTGCCTGGGAGAAAGGCCGATCAAGTTATGAAATAAGTCTGTGTTCGGATGCGGTATCGCATTATCAGCCAGAGGAAGAGATCGATGAGATTTATCTGGACACGATCGTCAGTGGAAACCGGGGGCAGGATATGCAACTTCGTCGGCTGGCTGATCGTATGTTTGATGTGGCCACTTTTGAGCGGACCCGCGAACGAGACCGTAAGTTGTGTGCAGCGTTGAGCCTGATAAAAGGACCAGAGGTTATCGATGCAGTCCTTCGCCAGCTCGTTAGCGAGGGCCTTATCCGAAAAATCGAATGCGAAGTCTTGAAAGTAAGTTTGTTGGCGATTGTCTCCCATCCAGACCTGGCTTCCCTGTTCGATTCATCCCTTCGCATTGATACCGATCGAACCATTCTGAGTAGCAAACGGATGCATGGTGCGCCCCATCGGGTGGTGCATTACCCGGATGGACATGTCGTTTTAGTGCAATATGAATCGAGGCCGGTAGAAAAAGAAGATCAGAACGACAAACCAGTGACTACCTTACGCTATTTCGCAAATTTGTATCGGGAAATGGGGTACCCTGAAGTTGAGGCACGATTGGTGTACTTGTCTGATGAACCAGAGGTGGTGCGGGTGGTATAATTATCTATGTATGATAGCTGATATATGATGTATTTTCAGAAATTGAATCATTGGAAAAAGTTTAGCGCATTAGTTTTCATTATCCACTGCTCCTTATTGATTAACTACTCCGTTGCTCAGTCGCCATATGAATTAAAAACAGGGCGGGAAATTACGTTATTAGGAGCGGGAGCTGTAACACTAGGAGCAGCGGTGGCGCTAAGGCATACGATTGACCCACTCACACAATCGGAAATTAATGCCCTCAATCCAAACGACATTAATGCTTTTGATCGGAAAGCGGTTTATCATTGGTCTACATCTGCCGACCGCTTGAGCGACGCCACGTTGGCAGGAAATGTAGCCTTGGCGGGTTTATTAACGGTTGGTACCAAGCCCATGCGACAGGATATTAAAACCGTGGCTGTCATGTACCTGGAAACCGTGTTGTTGGCGAATGGTGTCGAGCGAACCATAAAGGGTGTTACACAGCGAACCCGCCCCTATGTCTACAATCCCGCAGCTCCTATGGATGAAAAGCTGACGCGCGATGCCCGAGAGTCATTTTTTTCGGGCCATGCAACCAATGCCTTTGCCACCGCCGTGTTTACCAGTGAGGTATTTCTCCATTATTTCCCGCATTCGAAGCTGAAGCCTGTTGTCTGGATTGGTTCACTCGGCCTGGCTTCTGCTACAGCGGTGTTACGCTACGAGGGCGGCTTACATTATCCGACTGATCTGCTGGCTGGCGCTGCGTTTGGGTCGTTGGTAGGATGGGGTATCCCAAAGCTTCATGAAGTGAAAGATAAAACAAAGCTTGGACGTCGGCTAGATATACAGCCCTGGAGCAATGGCCCCACGAATGGAATTTACATGCGACTGGCGATGTTTTCGCGATAACATTGACCTTAAAAATGGAACACAGATTTTTATGAAGAATATGATTTTAGGATGATTATTGGTATATCTAACATGAGGAAACACATTTTTAATCAATGCTTTAAGTGGTCATGACAAATTCGAAAAATCATAAAAATCAGCGTTCTATTGTGTTTAACCAATGACTAAAATTACCGATCACATTAAGGCCGCTAATGGCAAACCCATTTTTTCGATTGAAGTAATTCCGCCCATCAAAGGAGATAACCTGAAAAATCTGCTCGACAACATCGAGCCATTAATGGAGTTCAAGCCGCCGTTTATTGACGTAACCTACCATCGCGAAGAATATATTGAGCGCCCGCTACCCGATGGCACGATCCAGAAAATTGTGACCCGAAAGCGACCCGGAACAGTAGGCATCTGCTCAGCTATTATGCATCGGTTTGGAGTCGATCCGGTTCCTCACGTGCTCTGTGGGGGATTCACACGGGAAGAAACAGAAGATTTCCTGATCGATCTACATTATCTGGGCATTGATAACGCTTTAGTTCTTCGGGGCGATCCGGCTAAACCGTTCAGCACGTTCAAGGCAAAAGAGAACGGTTATTCCTATGCGAGTGAATTAGTGGAGCAGGTTGCCAATATGAATCGGGGGATTTATCTGCACGAAGAAGATACACCCCTAGCTCCCAGTAGCTTCTGTATTGGCGTGGCGGCCTATCCCGAAAAACATTTTGAAGCCATCGATCACGATATAGATTTTCATTATCTCAGACAGAAAGTCGAGAAGGGAGCCGATTACATTGTAACCCAAATGTTTTTCGATAATCAAAAATACCTGGCTTTTGTTGATCGCTGTCGGCAGGAAGGTATTACTGTGCCCATTATTCCGGGGTTGAAACCGCTCAGTACACGTAAGCAACTCCAGATCTTACCAAAGCTCTTTCATCTAGAGCTACCCGAAGATTTGGTTAAGGCGGTTGAAGCCTGCGAAAATGACCAGCAGGCCCGGCAGGTAGGGGTGGAGTGGTGTATTCAACAATGCCGTGAACTAACAGCCGCTGGGGCACCTGTCTTGCACTTTTACACAATGGGCAAGGCGGATAATGTAATGAAAATTGCCCGGGAAGTATTCTAATAAATGGGCCTTGGATAGTCAGCATGACTATCCAAGGCCCATTTATGTATGTGAGATTACCACGACTTTGCGTTTTATCTCAGTCGAGACGATAAATCTCCTTGATGTTTTCTAAAAGCTTGATAAAGTCAATTTTTAGGTCGATCAGCTTGCCTGAGTGTACATCAAAAACCCATCCATGAACAGTAAGATTTCGATCTACCTGGGCTTTCTGCACCTCTGCCGTTTTGAGAACATTTATACACTGCTCTTCGACATTCAATTCTACTAATCGTTTATAGCGTTGTTCTTCGTCTGTAATAGCATTTAATTCATCTCTGTGCATTCGGTACACATCGCGGATATTTCTCAGCCATGGATTCAATATCCCCATGTCAGCTGATTTCATAGCTGCCTGGACACCACCACAATTGTAATGGCCACAAACTACTATGTGATTTACCTTAAGGTGTACTACGGCATAGTTAATAACTGACATTACGCCCAGATCCGTATTGGGAACCATATTGGCAATGTTTCTAAGCACAAACGCTTCACCAGGTGATACGCCCATCAGCTCTTCGGCTGTTACACGGCTATCTGAACAACCAATATAGAGGATATCTGGAGTTTGCCCTTTGGAAAGATCACTAAAGTAATTTGGTTCTACGTTTAGCTTCTTTTGAACCCAATTTTGATTGTTTTGAAAGATTCGTGTAATATCCATTTTGTTTGCTTAGTGTTAATGTTTACTCTATTCTGGTAGAGTGCCCGATAGAAGTTGGCAATTTAATGTCTTTTTAATCCCCGATCGGTATTCTCTGATTAATAGACTGCAATTTAGGCAAAGAGGTTAACGAACAGAAGCCGATCAAAGCAAACTTATCCATTGCTCTGACCGGCTTCTAGTTTTGTTAAAGTCGCTTTACGCGGCCGGGTGATTCTCTCTGATGCGTTCAGTCTCGGCTCAAAGTGAATTGCCGATTCCCACCAGGACGATTGAAATAAGAATCACAATAATGCCCGTGATGAAGGTGCGGAAGGTAGCGGCCGACACCCCCGACCACTCCTTCAGATACAAGCCCCAAATATTCGCGGTCAGAATGATGGTGGCCATGTGCGTAATCCAGGAACTGGCACCATTGCCCAGCTTACTTTCACCCATGCCGTAGAAGAAAAACTGGAGAAACCACATGGTACCAGCCGTTGCCGAAAAAAGAATATTGGCCAGAATGGGCGTCCGGGTATCGGTGTAATTACCGAAGGTTTTATTCCTGGCGTTTAAGTACATGCACCACAAGAAATTGGTGGTCAGGCCGCCCCATAGTAGCACCACGTAGGTCACGTTATTCTGAAACAATGGATTGCACCCTTGTACAACAGCCTGCTCGGCCAGGGGTTTTCCAGCTTCGATTCCATAGTTGAAGAAGGCACTTAGAATCCCGGAGATCACAGCAATGGTCAGACCCTTCACGATGCTGAACTCTTTGACAGCGGCTTTTTTCTCGGCTTCCGAAAGTTCGGCTTCCTTCATCATGCCGGCTTTACCCGAGATGGCGATTCCGATGAGGCAAACCAACACGCCCAGCAACACCAACTGCCCACCACTTGAACCCAGCATATCGCTAAACGAGACTTTCCCTTTAACTGGGTTGATATTATAATAGATGGAAGGTACCAGTGCGCCGAAAGCCGAACTGAACCCTAACACGACTGAATTCCCCAGCGACATGCCCAGATAGCGAACGCCCAGGCCATACGTCAGCCCACCTATGCCCCATAACAAGCCAAATACGAATGTGAGCATCTTCACATTCATATCTGCCGAGGCAATGATGGCTGCAAAATCGGGAATGGTTAAGTAGGCGGCTAAGGGAGGTACAATGAGCCAGGAAAAAAGGCCTCCAACAATCCAGAAGCTTTCCCAGGCCCATCCTTTCACTTTATTGAAGGGCATGTAAAAGCTGCCCGAAAAACCGCCACCAATTGTGTGGTAAATGATGCCAATCAGAACTTGCATAAAGAAATTAAGTACAATACTGTTTTAAAAGCTTTGGCAACCGGTTAATGCGTGAAATACAATATCCCAGATTACAGCCACGGTTATCTAATTATGAAATATGAGTTCGAATGAGCAGGGTAAGTCTTAGTATACGGATATGACTGTCATGATTTCCAACAAATTTATCCTCGTTTGTTACAGAAACTTACCTGTTCTCTCCTGTATATTCGCCCAATTGGAATTGAAAAAACGGTTTACGTTTTCTACCATTATAATGTGATTATAACAGGAGAGTACATGAAGCAGGAGAAAGTGAGGGTAACGTACTTTGTCTAAAACAAGATTACTGTCGGATATACTTATTTAACTATTTATGAATACAACGCAAGCGTTCAACTACGTTAGCTACCTCTGGGATGAGAAAAAGGCCGCAGAACTGGCTGGTGATGAAGTGGCTTTGTTTATTTACCGCTCTAACCTACTCGGGGCTGATCTGCGCCTGACCAATTATGCCGGTGGAAATACATCAGTTAAGTTAATGGAAACTAACCCACTGACCGGCGAACCGGTTGAAGTAATGTGGGTAAAAGGATCTGGTGGTGATATTGGTACCCTAACGAAGAAAGGCTGCGCTAACCTCTACGTAGAGCGCCTGCATGCACTGAAAAGCCGGTATCGTGGGTTAGAGTTTGAGGATGAAATGGTTGGCCTTTTCGACCATTGCCTCTTCGATCCTAAATGCGCTGCGCCATCAATCGATACGCCTTTACACGGATTGTTGCCGTACAAACATATTGATCACCTGCACCCCGATGCATTGATTGCTATTGCTGCCAGCCGCGACGGCGAAGCCATCATGCATCAAATCTGGGGCGATAAAATGGCCTGGATTCCCTGGCAGCGTCCTGGTTTCGATCTTGGATTGAAACTGGAAGAAGCTGTTCAGAAAAACCCGAACCTGCGTGGTATTATCCTGGGCGGTCACGGCTTGTTTACCTGGGGCGAAACCTCCTACGAATCGTACATGAATACGCTCGAGGTTATCGAGCAGGCGTCCGAATTCCTGAATCAAAACTACGGCAAAAAACGCCCTGTATTTGGCGGTCAGGCACTGGAAAATACCGATGCCGATACGCGGAAAAAGCAGGCGGCTTCCTTAATGCCCGTTCTGCGTGGTTTGGCTTCAGGTCATCGCCAGATGATTGGTCACTTCACCGACGATGCCCGCGTACTGGAGTTCGTGAACTCGAATGACCTGCCCCGCCTGGCGCGCTTGGGTACGAGTTGCCCTGACCACTTCCTGCGCACCAAAATTCGCCCGCTGGTATTAGACCCTGCTCAATTAGCTGGTGAGGGTAGCATTGCTTATCTGGAAAAGGCATTTGAAGATTACCGCGCCGACTACACTGCGTACTACGAACGCTGCAAACATGACAATAGTCCGGCCATCCGTGACCCAAATCCAGTCGTGTTGCTATGGCCAGCTGTAGGTATGTTCACCTTTGCCAAAGACAAGCAAACGGCGCGGGTAGCGGCTGAGTTTTATACCAACGCCATCAACGTAATGAAAGGCGCCGAAGCGGTATCAGATTATGTGGGATTGCCTGAGCAGGAAGCGTTCGATATTGAATACTGGTTGCTTGAAGAAGCGAAACTTCAGCGGATGCCGAAGCCAAAACCATTGTCGGGTAAAATTGCCCTGATTACAGGAAGTGCCGGTGGTATCGGAAAAGCGATCGCCAAGAAATTCCTGGCCGAAGGAGCTGTTGTGGTCATCAACGATAACGATGCCGATCGACTGGCTGGTGCGAAAGATGAGTTTCAGAAACAATACGGTAAAGATGCTTATGCCGCTGATCAACTGGACGTAACGAAAGCTGATACGATTGCGTCAACGTTCGAAACGGCTACGCTGGCCTTTGGCGGTGTCGATATTGTGGTTAACTGTGCTGGGTTGAGCATCTCCAAGCCTATCGAAGAACATACCGAGAAAGATTGGGATTTATTGTACGACGTATTGGTGAAAGGCCAGTTCCTGGTGACGCAGCAAGCCGTTGAGGTGATGCGGAAGCAGAAACTCGGTGGCGATGTTATCAACATCGTCAGCAAAAACGCATTGGTGTCAGGCCCCAATAATGCAGGTTATGGATCGGCCAAAGCAGCTCAGTTACACCTAAGCCGCCTGAACGCAGCGGAGTTGGGTAAAGATCATATCCGGGTGAACGTCGTGAATCCTGACGCCGTCATTTCGGATTCGAAAATCTGGGCTGGCGCCTGGGCAGAAGGTCGCGCGAAAGCCTACGGCATCACGGTTCCCGAACTCCCGGCTTACTACGCAAAACGGACATTATTGAACGAAATCATCTTGCCTGAAGATATCGCCAATGCCTGCCTTGCCCTCACCAACGGCTTACTCGCTAAATCAACCGGCAACGTCCTGAACGTAGACGGTGGCGTAGCCATGGCGTTTGTGCGGTAGAATAGATATATGGTTTGAGGTTTGAGGTTTATGGTTGGCTGACGCGCCAGTATTTCTCGCGTCAGCCAACCATAAACCTCGAACCTCAAACCTCAAACCCAGACACCTTTATGCAACTCGAACCCGAACATATTGCAGATTATAACCAGACGCTGTTGGAGGGCCACCAGCGGAAGCTGTCTTACTGGACGCAGGAAGTCGCTACGGCGGAACCGATTATCCAGAAACTGATTGATTTTCAGATTGCCATACCGAGCTGGGCACTCGGCACGGGTGGCACGCGCTTTGGACGTTTTCCCGGTGGGGGAGAGCCTCGTTCACTCGAAGAGAAAATTGCTGATGTGGGCCTGCTCCACGCTTTAAACCGGGCTAGTGGCGCTATTTCGCTCCATATTCCCTGGGACATCCCAACCGATCCGCAGGCGATTAAACAGCTTGCTGCCAAGCATGGCCTTCGTTTCGATGCGGTGAATTCGAATACCTTTCAGGATCAGCCAGATCAACAGCTAAGCTATAAGTTTGGCTCGTTGCAACATACCGATCCGGCCATTCGGCAGCAGGCTATCGACCATAACATCGAGGTGATTCGACATGGCGTGGCATTAGGGTCAGATGCCTTGACGGTTTGGTTATCCGATGGTTCCTGCTTTCCGGGCCAGCTTAATTTCCGCAAAGCTTTCGACCGTACACTGTCGAGCCTGGAAGAAATCTATGCAGCTTTGCCCAACGACTGGAAGTTGTTCGTGGAGTACAAAGCGTTCGAACCGAACTTCTATTCCATGACTGTTGGCGACTGGGGTAGCAGCTTCCTATACGCCAATAAACTCGGGCCCAAAGCCTACACACTCGTTGATCTGGGGCACCACCTTCCTAATGCCAACATTGAGCAGATTGTGGCGATCCTGTTGCATCAGGGCAAGCTGGGTGGTTTCCATTTCAATGATTCCAAGTATGGCGATGATGACCTGACGGCCGGTAGTGTTAAGCCTTATCAATTGTTCCTGATCTTCACCGAATTAGTTGATGGTCTGGATGCTCGGGGCATGAATCACGCCAAAGATCTGGGCTGGATGATCGATGCGAGCCACAACGTGAAAGATCCGCTCGAAGATCTGCTTCAGTCGGTAGAAGCCATTCAACTCGCTTATGCACAGGCGCTTTTAGTTGATCGCGCTGCGCTTGAAGAAGCCCGTGAAGCCAACGACCCTGTGCGGGCTCAGGAAATACTACAGGATGCGTTTCGGACCGACGTTCGCCCACTGGTAGCCGAAGCTCGTCGCCGGGCCGGTGCTGCATTGAATCCACTGGGTTTGTATCGCCAACTCAACGTTCGCCAGCAACTCATTGGCGAGCGAGGTGCCAAAACAGTAGCCACGGGACTATAACAATAGTGAAAGAGCGAAAGAGTGAATGAGCGAAAACGGCGCAGGTAATTTTCACTCATTCACTCTTTCGCTCTTTCACTCATTAACCTTATGAACGTCATTGCCATTTTCGATATTGGTAAGACCAATAAAAAGTTGTTTCTCTTTGATGAACATTATCGAATCGTTCTGGAGAAATCGGAGCAGTTTGACGAGATTCTGGACGAAGATGGCGACGCCTGCGATGACCTGAATCGGCTTACGGATTGGGTCAAAACGTCGCTGACTGCGGTGATGGCTATGCCGGAATTTACGGTGAAGGCCGTAAACTTTTCGGCATACGGAGCTAGTTTGGTCTATATCGATCAGATGGGCCAACCGCTTACGCCTTTATATAATTACCTGAAAGCCTATCCCAACCAGTTATTACAACAGCTTTTCGCTGCGTATGGAGGGGAAGCGACGTTAACCCGACAAACGGCCTCGCCTTCGCTGGGCAGTTTGAATTCTGGCCTCCAGTTATACCGACTGAAGCATGAGCAGCCTGACATATACGCGAAACTGGCCTTTGCACTGCATTTGCCTCAGTACGTTAGTCATTTAATTAGTGACTGGCCGGTATCTGATCTGACCAGCATTGGTTGTCATACCATGCTTTGGGATTTTGATCGGCAGGGCTATCATAAATGGGTGACCGATGAACAACTGGATACCCGTCTGGCACCCATTGTCGCTTCCGATTCAGCTCGTTCGACTACCGTTGGGGAAGGGACGCTTCAGGTCGGTGTTGGGTTGCATGATAGCTCGTCGGCCTTAATTCCGTATCTGGCCTCTTTTCAGGAACCCTTTGTATTGATCTCGACCGGAACCTGGTGCGTGAGTATGAACCCGTTCAACAGTCGACCGCTGACACCGGAAGAGTTGCAATACGACTGCCTCAACTTCATGCATTACAAAAGTCAGCCTGTGAAAGCGGCCCGTTTGTTTGCTGGCTATGAGCATGAACAACAGGTGAAACGACTGGCGGAGCATTTTCAGGTACCTGTCAATCAGTATAAAAAGGTTGCTTATAATCCAGAAACGATTGAGCAATTGCGACAACAGGTGAGTCAGGTAACTACTGGAGCAGACGCAAAAGGCAACCAATTACTCTCCATGAAAGGCTCTCTGTTTGGCCAACGTAACCTTGTCGATTTTGCTACGTACAATGAAGCCTATCACCAGCTTATTCTCGATATTGTTTCGCAACAGTTGATTTCGACTAATCTCGTGCTGGCAGGCTCTCCCGTGAAGCGCATTTTTGTGGATGGCGGTTTTGGGAAAAACCCGATCTATATGAATCTACTGGCTACGGCTTTCCCTGGTATCGAAGTGTATGCCGCATCGGTGGCGCAGGCATCGGCGCTAGGGGCTGCCCTGGCCATACACCAGCATTGGAACCCTTATCCGCTCCCCGGCGACTGTGTCGAGTTGAAAAAATACACCGCTCACGCTGTAACCCACTGAACTTGAAGCTATGGAAGAAGTTGCCTTTACTATGAAATTAAAGCCCGGCGTAGAGGCTGAATATCAACGCCGTCATGACGAAATCTGGCCAGAATTATCGGTGGCTTTGACCGAGGCTGGTATTCGGGATTATTCTATTTTCCTTGATCGATCTACCGGGACACTCTTTGCCGTTCAAAAACGATTGGCGAACCACACGACAGCGGCTTTACCAGGGTTGCCCATTATGAAGAAATGGTGGGCTTATATGGCTGATTTAATGGATACCAATCCCGACAACTCGCCAGTAGCCGTAACGCTGGAGCGGGTATTCCATATGGAATAAAGCTGGTTGAACACTAACGGGCTTTGCCCGTTAGCATAGTTTTTAAAACAACAGGTAGGGCTGAGGGTTCCGGGAGTATAAACTACTCAACCGAACCGTTATGACTCTTTTGGCTGAATCTCCTCCCGAGGTCGGGCAGTATCCTTCGCTGCCATCTACCCATACGATTGCATTGACCGTTAATGGAACCCCATTTCAGCTACAACTAGCTCCCTGGACTAGTTTGCTTGATGCATTGCGAGAGTATTTGCACCTGACCGGCACAAAAAAAGGTTGCGATCATGGGCAGTGCGGAGCCTGCACTGTGTTGGTAAATGGCAAACGGATCAATTCCTGTCTGACACTGGCCATTATGCAGGATGGCAATCAAATTACGACTATTGAAGGATTAGCACAGAAAGATGTGTTAGGGCAGGAGGGACTACATCCGCTTCAGAAAGCCTTCATCGAGCATGATGCTTTTCAGTGTGGCTACTGCACTCCCGGTCAAATTTGTTCGGCAGTTGGTATGTTGAACGAAGGCCATGCTAAAACAGCCGACGACATTCGCGAGTTGATGAGCGGCAACATTTGTCGTTGTGGAGCCTACACCAACATAGTCGATGCCATTCAATCAGTTATATCCTCTCAGCCAGATACGCTATGACTTCCTTTGATTACATCCGGGCCGATGGCGTAGCCGATGCGGTTGACGGACGAGCTTCGGCACTTACAACCAAATTTATCGCAGGTGGCACTAACCTCATTGACCTAATGAAGGAAAATGTGGAACGCCCAACACGCCTAATCGATATAAATCGACTGCCATTAGCCACCATCACTGAAACCGAAGACGGTGGCTTACGTTTAGGAGCGCTGGTGACTAATGCCGATACGGCCTATGATCCAAAGGTTTCTGAACGATACCCTTTATTAACCCAGGCAATTCTGGCAGGTGCGTCGGCTCAATTGCGAAACATGGCAACGGATGGCGGTAACCTGATGCAACGCACCCGTTGCTACTATTTCTACGACGTAGCGACGCCTTGCAATAAGCGTGAACCAGGGTCCGGCTGTTCGGCCCTTGTTGGATTCAATCGAATTCATGCCATTCTTGGAACCGAAGCGGCTGATCGATCGATCCATTGCATTGCTACGCATCCTTCAGATATGTGTGTGGCATTGGCGGCTTTGGATGCAACTGTTCGGGTAACAGGCTTATATGGAGACCGTACGATTCCCTTTGCCGAATTTCATAGGCTTCCGGGCAATACTCCTCACATTGATAATACGCTCCAGGATGACGAACTGATCACGGCCATTGACCTGCCTGCCAAAGGATTTTCAACGAATTACGCGTACATAAAACTCCGTGATCGAACTTCTTATGCATTTGCTCTGGTGTCGGTGGCAGCAGCCTTGGATATGGAAAATGGCCGAATTGCCGATGCCCGGATTGCGCTCGGGGGAGTGTCGCACAAACCGTGGCGACGACCTGAAATTGAAGCGATCCTAGCTGGCAAGGAACCATCAAAGGATAATTTTCAACTGGTTGCGGATGGTCTTCTGGAGGGGGCTCAGGGGTTTGGGCATAATACATTCAAAATTGAATTGGCTAAACGTGCCATCGTACGTGCATTATCACAAGCCGCTAAACTGAAACCAGCATCATGACTCAATACATTGGAAAACCTCTGAACCGAATTGACGGACTGGATAAAGTAACGGGCAATGCTAAATATGCCGCCGAGTTTGATACGCCAGATCTGCTCTATGGGTATATCGTAAACAGCACAATTGCCAAAGGGAAAATCAAGCGGATCGACTCCAGCAAGGCACTAGCTCTCGATGGCGTTTTGCAGGTCTTTACCCACGAGAATCGTCCTAAGATCGCATGGTTAGATATGAAGTACTCCGATCAGGATGCCCCACCCGGTTCTCCATTTCGACCTCTGCGCGATGCTAAAATTAAGTACAATGCACAACCAATTGCCTTAGTCGTTGCCGAAACATTCGAGTTGGCTCGTTATGCGGCTTCGTTGATTCAGGTTGATTATGAAGAAGATGCACACCAAACCGATCTGCAGGTCAATCGGCATAAAGCGAGGAAACCGTCTCTCGGCATGGCTTCGTTACTGAAGCCACCGCCACCAAAACCGCGGGGTAACTTTGAGGAAGCTTTTAATACAGCCCCGGTACAGATGACAGGTGAATATGTCCATAGCATGGAGCATCATAATCCGATGGAGATGTTTGCCAGTACAGTGGTGTATGAAAAAGGACGGAACAAATCTGGGGCTCGTTATACCATCTATGACAAGACGCAGGGCGTGACAAATAGTATTTTGTATGTCGCTCAGGTGTTTGATATTCCGTTCAAAAACTTACGGGTTATGTCCCCATACGTAGGGGGCGGATTTGGGTCTGGTCTACGCCCACAACACCAGTTATTTCTGGCTGTGATGGCCGCTCGGGAGTTGAAACGCTCAGTGCGGGTCACGCTCACCCGTCAGCAGATGTTCACGTTTGGACACCGCCCAGCTACAGTGCAGACGATTGCCCTGGGCGCATCGACCGACGGGACAATGACAGCCATGTATCATGATACTGTTGGCGAAACATCGCAATTTGAAGACTATACCGAGATTGTATCCAGTTGGGGCGGAATGCTCTACCCGGCAGAGAACGTAAAATTTGACTACAAACTAGTACCGCTCGATGTAGCTACACCCCTCGATATGCGTGCACCAGGTGGTGTAACAGGCATCTCAGCACTCGAATGCGCTGTAGATGAATTGGCTTACAAACTAGGTATGGACCCCGTTGAGTTTCGACTCCGAAACTATACCGAGCGGGATATGAATGCCGATCTGCCTTATTCCAGTAAAGAGCTTCGGGAATGTTTCCGGCAGGGAGCTGAACGATTTGGCTGGATGAAACGGAATCCGGAGCCGCGTTCTATGCGAAATGGACATACCTTAATTGGTTGGGGGATGGCTACCGGAATCTGGGATGCAAACCAGATGCCTGCTCGGGCCGAGGCTGTGATGATGGTGAATGGAAAACTTCGCGTAAGTAGCGCCACGGCTGATATAGGTACAGGTACTTACACCATTATGACGCAGATTGCCGCCGATACCCTTGGTATGCCAATAGAGGATGTGCTCTTCAAGCTTGGTGACAGTGATATGCCTGCTGCCCCAATTGAGGGTGGTTCCTGGACGGCAGCCACGGTGGGAACGGCAGTGAAAACAGTTTGTGAGGATTTAGCCGAAAAACTCTTCAAGCTGGCCAGAAAGATGCCAAACTCGCCTTTTGCTAAAGTTGATTTTAAAGAAGTCGTCTTTGCGAATAAAAGCATTCAGTTGAAAAAAGATCCGTCCGTGTCGGTGTCGTTAGAGGCCGTTGTTGACTCCAACGGAGGAGCCGCTGTTCGGGAAACATCGTCGGGGCTACCCAAGATGCTGAAACAGCGAAAGTACGCCCGCACGGCGCATTCGGCGGTATTTGCGGAAGTTGAGGTCGATGAAGACTTTGGTACAGTTCGGGTTACAAGGATCGTCAGTGCCATTGCGGGTGGCCGAATTCTAAATCCAAAAACCGCCCGGAGTCAGATTCTAGGCGGTATGGTGTGGGGAATTAGTAAGGCGCTTGAGGAAGAAACTATAATGGACCATAACCTCGGTCGTATCATGAATCATTCTCTGGCTGAATACCACGTAGCTGTCAACGCCGATGTTCACGACCTCGACGTTATTTTCGTGGAAGAACACGACGAAATCGTTAATCCGCTGGGTGTAAAAGGATTGGGTGAAATCGGGTTAGTGGGCGTTCCGGCGGCCATTGCCAACGCCGTATTCCACGCCACTGGCAAGCGAGTTCGTGATTTGCCAATTACGCTGGACAAGTTGTTGTAAATAATGGAACCGCACGGGCGGCCCCGGCTGATGACGCAGATTTAACTGATCAATTATGATAAAATCATTATAAATCAGTTAAATCTGCGTCATCAGCCGGGGCCGCCCGTGCGGTTCCATCTTACGCTACGGCTTTTCCTTCCAGTACTGGACGTTTGTCTTTTCCTTTTGTGAGTATGCTTATACTGTTTTGAAATTCTACCTGAACCCCGTCGGCACCAAATCGGCAGGTTACGGTTTCGTAGTGAGCAGTTTCAATAAATCGCCAGGTCATGACGAATGTATTCTCGTCCTGCCAGCCACCACTACCGGCTACTTTTCGGTTCGGGCCATTGGGTACCGCCGTTGGGGTTAGCGAGAGCGGTGCTACTGAGAACGTGGTTGTACTATCTCGCCAGCGACCAACACCGCACAATACCTGATGGTCGCCCTGGTCGTCATTCAGTTTGAAGATACAGCCATCCTTGCCGAACGTCAGTGATACATCTTTTACCTTCAGTGAATTGTCGGCAACTGCATATGTTTTTCCACTTATTTTGGCCTGTACCGACGAAGCAGTTTGCGAAACACTTGGCGTTAAGGTCAGCGTAGCTAACTTTTGGGTTAAGGCCGCCTGTTTCATTTTATCGGCCGATAAACCTGTTCCTCGAAGGGCGGGCAGAATGTGATTCCAGATCGCATCGAGAATGCCCTGCGTGTTCGCCGATTCAGCGGTGATGGCAACCAGCGCATCTTCCTTGGGAAGAACAACGCAGAACTGACCAAACGCGCCATCGGCCCGATAAGCGTCGTTACGACACCGCCAGAATTGATAACCGTATCCCTGAATCCAGTCGTTTACAGTGGCATCGCCTTTACCACCTTTCGAATCGACTTCTTTCCTTGTGGCGTCATGAATCCAAGCTTCAGAGATCAAGCGCTTCCCATTCCAGACACCTTTTTGTAAGTAAAGCTGCCCGAACTTGGCAATATCTTCCGTCTTTATTCGCAGACCCCAGCCACCCGTATTGATGCCGTTGGGGTCAACTTCCCAGTCCATGCCTTCGATGCCCAGCGGCCCGAACAAACGAGGTTTTAAATAATCGAGCAGGGTTTGGTTCGTCAGTTTCTGGATAATGGCCGAAAGCATATAGGTAGCACCACTGTTGTACATATAAAATGTACCTGGTTCATGATCAACGGGTTGGGCCAGGAATGATTTAACCCAATTGCTGTCGGTGCCCCCTCGTAATGCTGGTGTTGTATCCTTATCATGCCCTGTCGACATGGTCAGCAAATCCTTCACGCGCATGGCTGCCAGATTTGCGCTGATAGTGGCGGGAACATCTTTGGGGAAAAATGAAACTACTTTATCCTCAACGGTTAACCGCTTTTCATCGACAGCCATCCCGATTGCCGATGAGGTAAAGCTCTTGCTTAGTGAATACAGTGTGTGAATGTATTGGGGGGCATACGGTGCCCACCAACCCTCAGCCACAACCTGGCCATGCCGAAGCACCATCATGCTGTGGATATTAAGCTTCTGGGATTCTGCCGTGTTCAGAAAGTCAAGCAGACCTCCGGGTGCAACACCCTGGGTTTCAGGTAAAGCACGGGGGAGTTTGCCCGTTTTAGTAGGTAGTGCCCAACTGGTATCGGGTAGAGTAGAAGCAATGGCCAGGCCAGCAGCACCGAAGCCAAGTTGCCGGAGAAAATCTCTGCGATTGAGGTTCATGGTTTTAAGGTATCAGGTTTAAGCGTTTCAATCGGGTCGCCGGTGCGATTCAACGTTTCAGGGGGAATGTCCAGCTTATAGGCTGATCTGTTACAAAACTGGGCCTGAGATGTTGCACAAGCCTATGCAAGTACGGGATTTGTTTGGGGAAGGTCAAACGACAACCGCACTTTAAATGATTAAACGTAATGGATTTAAAATTGCACTTTTTAGGGTACCTAGCAATTATTCTGGGTTTGCGTTTATTTTTATGATGAAAAATTGGTCAAACCGTACTGTGCCAATAAATTATTCTGTCACTTCTCAATAAAAAGTAACCATTCATTCGTACACAGCCTAAAATGAAGAACTCTGTACTTCCTCTTTTAATCTCTTTACTGCTTTTGGTAAATGCAGTAAACGCTCAGTCGTTTAAGCCAAAACAGTTGCGCGAAGCCACTATTGAACAGCTTCATAGCGCCATGCAATCGGGTAAACTGACGGCTGAGCAACTGGTGCAACTTTATCTCGACCGAATTGAGGCTTACGACAAACAGGGACCTTTTCTGAATACCATCATTATGGTGAATCCGAAAGCCTTAACCGAAGCCCGTCGGCTTGATTCGCTTTATAAGGCGACCGGCAAGTTTGTTGGCCCACTGCATGGGATTCCGGTGATTGTGAAAGACAATTACAACACCTTCGATATGCCAACGACCAACGGCACGCTGGCTATGAAAAAGTCTATTCCACCTACAGATGCCTTTGTCGTGCAGCGGATTCGGGAGGCCGGGGCTATTATTATTGCTAAGTCAAATCTGGCTGAATTTGCTACATCGGGTAACGTTTCTGTAAGTTCTATTTTGCCTGGTTATTCCCGGAATCCCTATGATACGAAACGGACAACTGCCGGTTCGAGTGGAGGCACGGCGGCTGCTGTAGCCGCCGATTTCGGCACCATTGGCCTTGGGACCGATACGGGCAGTTCGATACGAGGGCCATCGTCGCACCAAAGTCTGGTTGGTTTTCGGCCTACACTAGGTCTGGTTAGTCGGAGTGGGATTGCTCCGCTGGCAATGACCAATGATACGGGTGGGCCAATTTGCCGAACGGTGGAAGATGCGGTTCGGGTATTGGACGTGATTGCTGGTTATGACAAGGCAGATACCGTAACTCGGCGGAGCGAGGGTAAAATTCCGCAGTCGTATCGTCAGTTTCTGGACAAAGATGGCCTGAAAAGGGCACGTATTGGCGTGTTTCGTCAATTATGTACGACGAAAAATTCTGATCCTCAGGTATATGCCTTGTTCAATAAAGCGCTGGATGAGCTTCGGGCGGCTGGTGCCATCGTTGTCGATTCGGTTCGAGTACCGGAGTTGGATACAATCAATAAATCGTTCGATACCATTCCGCAGCTACGGCGCGATTTCAATCTGTATCTGGCCAATCTGGGGCCTAATGCACCCCACAAGAGTTTGACATCCATCATCAAATCAAGACAATTTCATCCTAGTATCGAAAAAACACTACTTGATTCGGACAAGGATACGCTGGCGCCCGAAGCTCATAAAGGCTGGGGAAAAAACCTGGCACTTCGCGAACGGCTTCGGCAATTACTCCTTCGGGCGATGGATTCAACGGGAGTGGATGTGCTGGTGTACCCGTCATTTAGTTATCCGCCCCGGCTCATAGGCGATCTGAACACGCCGTCGGGAACAAACAATAATGCCCTCTCTCCGCCAACGGGTTTCCCGGCTTTTTCGGTGCCGATGGGTTTTACGTACGATAACTTACCGGCAGGTCTGCAATTCTTTGGTCGACCGTTTAGCGAGCCAACGCTTGTCAAGCTATGCTATGCTTACGAGCAGGCTACTCATCACCGAATACCACCAGCCAGTACGCCCGTTTTGCCGAAGAAGAAAAAGAAGGTTGAACGGACGTAAAAAGTGAATCTCTTTGCCGAATTTGGTGCGACCCCTTCAGGGTCGTATGTTTATAGAAAAAGGATACCTCTATAAACATACGACCCTGAAGGGGTCGCACTGAGTTTATCAACTAGTACTTGTTCAATTTAGATTCTAGAGATTCTTTCGATTCTAATTGATCGTTTAGGTGTTGATTATCAATAGAATGACATCAATAGAATCCGACAGAATCAACAAAATCTACTTTGGTAAAGCACTAGATTCATTCATTTTCAAGAAACCACATTTGATCCTCTGCGATACAAAAAATACCTTTCATGAAATCAATTCTTCTTTTCACCAACCAGTATTATCTACGGTTTATCGTGATTACTTGTTTGCTTTTACGACTTGTATCAACGCATTTGTTTGCACAGCCAAAACGATCAGACCTGACACCTTATGAACGAAATACAAACCAAACGGCAACGTATGCTCAGATTATAAGCTGGTACCAACAACTGGATAAACAGTATGATCAGGCGAAACTCATAGAAGTTGGTAAAACCGATATTGGGAAACCGCTCCATGTGTTTCTGTTAGCTGCCGATAAACAATTTACCTCGCGGCCCGACCGTGTAACACTGCTCATCAACAATGGGATTCATCCCGGCGAACCCGAAGGGATCGATGCTTGTATGATGATGGCGCGGGATCTATTGAAAGCCAATAAACTACCTAAGAATGTGCTACTGGCTATTGTGCCTGTGTATAATATCGATGGGGCACTGAATCGGGGCGTTTCGCGGGTGAATCAGAATGGGCCGGAATCGTACGGGTTTCGGGGAAATGCACGTAACCTGAATCTAAATCGCGATTTTATCAAAGCCGAAGCCGAAAATACCAAAGCGTTTCAGGCGATGTATCAATCTTTAAAGCCACAGGTGTTTATTGATAATCATACCAGCGATGGTGCTGACTATCAGCATGTACTAACGTATTTTGCAACGCAGAAAGACAAGCTCCACCCGACTGTGTCTGGATACATGGTGAAAACATTTCAGCCGGAACTGGATAAAGCCCTGACGGCTCAAGGTTTTCCGCCAGCACCTTATATTAACAGCTTTTCGGAGACGCCGGAAAGTGGCTTATTGGGTTATAATGACTCTCCGCGCTATTCGACAGGCTATGCCACTTTGTTCAATTGCTTTGGCTTCACACTGGAGACGCACATGTGGAAAGATTATCCGGCACGGGTTAAAGCATCTTATGCGTTCGACGAATCGGTACTACGATTATGTGAACGTGATGCGCAAACCATTCTAGCCAATCAGAAAAAAGCGAACGATGTGGTTAGTCAACAAACGAACTTTCCCCTGAGCTATAAACTGGACCGGACTAAAACAGATTCAATTACGTTTCTGGGCTATGCAGCCGCGTATAAACCTAGTGAGGTATCAGGCTTGAAACGACTTTATTACGACCGATCTAAGCCATTTACCAAGCGCATACCTTACTGGAACACATTCGCTGTTGATGCGCAGGTTGATAAACCTCGGGCTTATGTTATTCCACAAGCCTGGAGGGAGGTTATTGGATTGCTGCAACGGAATGGCGTGAAACTTCAAACGTTGCCGAAAGATAGTTTGATGAGCGTTTCAGCCTATTATATCACCGATTTTAAAACGGGGCAGCGACCTTACGAAGGGCATTATCTCCATTCAGGGGTGAAAGTACGGTCGGAGACGCAGCAGATTCAATTTTACAAAGGCGATTACCTCATTCAGACGAATCAATCCACGAACCGATACATCGTTGAAACACTTGAGCCACAGGGCGTCGATTCGTTTTTTGCCTGGAATTTCTTTGATAGTGTGCTCGACCAGAAAGAGTATTTTTCGGATTACATTTTCGAAGACACAGCCGCCGATCTCCTGAAGAAAGATCCGGTGTTGCGTAAAAAACTGGATGAGAAACGGGCGTCTGATAAAGCGTTCGCCGACAATGCCGACGCTCAGTTGGATTTCATTTATCGACAGACACCCTATTACGAAAAAACGTATAGCCGGTATCCGGTGTACCGGTTGAATTAATTTTTTTTCTGACAGGATTTACAGGATAAAACAGGATTTTTTGATTTACTTTTTGAATCCTGTTTTCTGTGGTGTCAGGTGTTAGCACCTGACACCACTGCCTAAAAAACTATTCTAATGAACCGCACTCAAATCACTTGCCTCTTAATCGGCCTTTTTCTGCTTTCATTTAGTTCGTTCGCGCAAACGAAGCCTGTAGAAAGTACTGATATCGTTGCTATTAAGTCGTTACGGGCACAGTCAAACCAGGCCATTCAAGCTCGTGACCTAACGGCTTTTGGGCAAACGATGCTGCTGGATATTGAAGTGACTCGGGGAAGTGGCTCGCACGTATCGGGTCGAGATTCAGTATTAGCGTCCGTATCGGTTCAGTTTAAAGATCCCAATTTTCTGGGCTACATGCGTAATACGGATCAAATTCAGGTGAGTACAACGAGTCCATTGGCTGCTGAAAATGGCCATTGGACAGGCCGTTTTCAGCGCCCTGATGGTATTCAGATAATTACTGGCGTTTATCTGGCCATGTGGCGAAAAACGGAATCCGGCTGGAAAATCCGCTCTGAGCTATTTGTTAGTCTGGCTTGTACCGGAAGTGCGGCTTGTGGGAAGTAACGAAACCTGGAGCGACAAAAAACGAAGTTTAACTACTGTTCGTTGTCGCTCCAGACTGAATCTAGGCAGTGGTAGCAGACTGATAAATGCGTTCGACAATTTCCTGCAAAATGGCTCCCTGTTCCGCCGTGCAGACGTTTGAGGGTTTGCCGTGGCAGGCGTCCAGAAAAGCCGCCGTGTTTTTTAGCTGAATGTCGACTTCTTCCAGGTAAGGAAACTGTATGTCGGCAAGTTCGCCAGCTACTTCGGTATGTAGACTAAACGGGAACAGCTTAATTCCTCCCTTGCTGCCGAATACTTCCAGATTACGGTCTTTATCGACCTGCGTATTCAAGGCAAACGAAGCGGATAGCATAATTGACGCTTTGTTTGGAAATGAGAGATAGGCGGTAGCGGCATCCTCTACTTCAAAAGTAGCTGGATTCCAGGTGCCTAGTAAACCTTTACCACCTGCCTTTCCAATAAAATCGTAAGTGTTTCCCAGTACCTGATCGGGAGTGGGGTAGCCAAGAGCGCACAGGGCTAAATCAAGAACGTGAACGCCTATATCCATTAGAGCACCACCACCCTGCATGGCTTTATTGGTGAAATAACCCCAGCCCGGTATGCCCCGCCGACGCAGAAAATGCGCCTTAATGTGGTAAATATCGCCCAGCAACCCATCGGCTTTGCAACGCATAAGCAACGCCCATTCGCTGGTTTGCCGGAGTTGAAAATTATACGCCAGTATCCGGCCTTTTTGAGCTGCGAGATCGGCCATTTCGCGAGCATTTTTGGCGTTCAGTGCGGGCGGTTTTTCGCAGAAAACGTGGCAGTTATGGTCAAGAGCCTCCATAGTTTGCGGATAGTGGAGGTTGTTCGGTGTACAAATAACCACAACATCCGGTGCGCACTGACGATACAGCTCACTCGTGTCATCGAATGCATGAGGAATGCCGTGCTTGTCGGCCAGGGCACGGGCTTTCGTCAGGTCGCGACTACAAACAGCCACAATTTCGACTTGTTCAAATAGCTGTTTGAGTGCGGGAATATGATTATTATCGGCAATATTGCCACCCCCAATGATGGCTGCTTTAAGTAGGGACATAGTTTTGAATAGCCAGTAAATCGAATTGGCAGCCAACTTACTCACTTAGCAAAGGATACACAATTATTAACAATGAAGATTTTATTGGCACCCGATAAGTTCAAAGGTTCATTGACTGCTTCGGAGGTTTGTGCGGCAATGACCGACGGCATTTTACTGGCTAGTCCAACGGCCGAAGTTGTAGCTGTTCCGATGGCCGATGGCGGTGAAGGTACCTCCGACGTATTAACACAGGCTACCCAGGGCACCTGGCATACGGTTACGGTTCAGGGACCTTTGGGGCATCCAGTCGAAGCGGGATATGGCATTTCGGGTGATGGCAAAACGGCCTTTATTGAAATGGCCCAGGCGTCAGGTTTGCGATTGCTTAAACTCGCGGAACTCGACCCATTTCGGGCCAATACGTTCGGAACTGGCGAGCTAATAGCACACGCTATTGAACAGGGTATTAAGCACCTGGTTCTGGGCATTGGTGGTAGTGCAACCAACGATGCTGGAACAGGTATGGCTGCGGCACTGGGTTGGCAATTTCTTGATGCATCTGGAGTGGTTTTACGGCCCTGTGGAGGCAATCTGGGCCAAATTAAAACAATAATCCCACCTAAAACGGCCTGGGAAGGAACCGTAGAAGTCGCGTGTGATGTCACGAACCCGCTAGTGGGTCCACAGGGAGCAACCTATGTGTACGGTCCACAAAAAGGCGCGAAACCAGACGATCTGTCAGTTCTGGATGCGGGTATGAAGCATTGGGCTGAGGTCGTCAAATCAGCGTTTGCTATGGATCTTTCAGCTATGCCCGGTGCTGGTGCGGCAGGAGGCCTAGGGGCTGGTACTGTTTTGTTCCTGAAGGGGCAACTTACCGAAGGCGTTAACTTACTTATGAAACACACCCAATTGGCCGACAAAATGACGGGAGCAGATTTTGTATTTACAGGCGAGGGGCGAATTGATAATCAGACATTGCAGGGCAAACTCATTGCAGGGATTACCCGGTTGGCGAAAGCGCAAGGTATTCCGGTGGTGGCGCTTTGTGGTTCATTGCAACTGGCACCTGATGAGCTGGATACGCTAGGATTGGCCAGCGCCTTTTCTATTATGCCGGGACCGGCAAGTTTAGACGATGCACTGGCCAATGCACCTGATTATCTGAAACGGACTGCGTTTCAGATAATGCGGCTGTTAGTTTAAGCAGCGCTTACTTCGTGACCCGTTTGTATTTTTCAATAATGACGCGATCGACTCCAAGTTTCTCAACTTTTTCAATGCCCTTTTGAATAAGGGTATCACCGCTAAATTTGACAACAAACTCGAATTTGTTATTCTCCCAGGCCTTGTCGATAAAATAATCCAGATGCTCGGTGTAGTTGCTATCGACTAAGGTATAGGTGCCACCTCCGCCGGAGAAAGCATTTGACGAATCTTTTGGCGGAGCTACTGCATGATTTAAGAACGCAAAGTGAGTGTCATTGATGATTTTGATCATCTTGTGCGTCGAGTCAAACGTAGAGAACGTTGTATCCTTTTCTATAGTCGTTGCCGAGACTAATTCCCAGGTTCCGACGATTGAAAGAGCCTCCTTTTTCTGGGTACAGCCGTACAGCAGTGTTATTGACGTAACTAAAACGAGTACAATTTTGAATTTCATAGTTGCTTAATTTCTGATAGGTAGCGATAGAGTACTGTCGCAATAGGAGTATAAAGTTTACTTTAGGCGTTGCCTACTATACGGAGAGAAACTCAACATTTTAAGATTTTGACATCTATGAAGCTTACCTGGACATTTTACCCAAAAGGTGAAACCGAGTCTGTTACGCTAACGGTCGTATATATCCCCGAGCTGGATGCCGAAAAGCTTTCATCTGGCGGATTTCTTCACGAGAATTCGAATACCGCTTATGTAGACTGGCAAACCTATAAGCGCTTCGATATGTCGGATGTGGAAGGTCGAAAAGATGCGTTTCGGCGGCTAACACCTATCAACAAAGACCGAACAGCCAGCGATAAATTGCCCTGGCTATTGTAAATGAAGAGAGAGCATAGAAGCTTTTACCGTTTTAGTTTCTAGGTGAGGTTGGTGTTTTTTGTCATTCCGACAAATTGTCGTTAATGTCAATCAGGAAGTTAGCCCAACTTCATACAGACAAAAGGCCCTAAAAACACGTGTTTTAGCCATTCAAACAAAATAATCGATCCTCGATTTTCGCGCCCATTACCTTAGCGAGCAGAAATAAACTCCTAAACTAATGAGCACACAACGAATCTTTTTAATGCTGACCTGGGCAGTCTGTTTTTTTCTGTCTGCTGATGTTGGCTTCAATTTTCTCAACCAGAAAGACACTTTTCAGAATATTCTAGGGCTATTCCTACTGACCGGATTGCTCGTCATTTCGTTTAAAACCAAAGCCTTCACTAAGAACCCTTTTAACTAAAAATCACATGAGTAAGCTACGTGTTGCCATTTGGAGTGTTGGACTCCTGTTGGGTTTTGTTTTATTAACCAAAAGCTGTACCACTGTCGACGCATCGCACGAAGGAATTAAAGTCAGTAAAATTGGCTCTGATCGAGGAGCAAATGATATCGAAAACGTGACGGGCTGGATATTTTATAATCCGCTTACGTCCTTCATCGAGCAATATCCAACCTTCACCCAGACCAAAGATTTTGAGCCCTTTACCGTCAGCGCGAAAGGAGGGACGCTTTTTAAAATTGACCCCACACTGAACTACCATTTAGTAAAAGGGCAGGGGGCTAATGTGTATCGAAAATACCGGAAAGAACTTCCCGAAATTGAGGATAATATTTTGCGAACAATCGTCTATAATTCCTATCGCGATGTGGCCAACACGTTTACACCCGATTCGCTTGTCAATAACCGCGTTGGTTTTGAAGAGTTGGTCGAATCGAAATTGCGTAAGGCGCTAACCGATGATGGGTTTGCCTTTGAAAACATAACCTCGAATCTTACTCCGCCCGAATCGTTGCAGGCCATGATTGACGCCAAGAACACGGCTGTACAAAACGCATTGCGATTAAACAATCAGGTGGCGGCCGAAAAAGCGAGTGCGGAGATTGCCGTGACGAAAGCCAGTGGTATTGCCAGAGCTAAAATTATTGAGGCTGAAGCCGAAGCGAGAGCTAATGAGTTGAAACAGAAAACGTTGACGCCTTTGTTGATTCAGCAACAGTGGATTGCCAAGTGGAATGGTAGCCTGCCAACCACGCAATTGGGTACGAGTAGTTCGACGATGATCCAGCTGCCCATTAAATGATCAATTTTTTTGCTGCCTTACGATTACTCTACATTCTGATTGTACAGGGATTAGGCTATATCGGTTAGAGTATAAATACTTATAGCGGTAAGGCAAATCTATTTTTCAGATCGCCGTACAATTAATCAAGTTACCATTTTTTGGAATGATATAACTAAATTTGCAGCTGTTTACGTATATCACATATATGTCGTAAGCACTTATGGGTTAGATTAAACGTTGGTGCCATTGGTGCCAACGTTTTTTGTGTCCAGATGAAGTTTTTCAAGTCTAAAAAATACTTCCCAACCTAACCCATAGGTCTAGAAGTAGATTGAAGATTGGAAACGGCTTCGTCTTAGGTGGCGAGGCTGTTTTTCTTATAAACATTGGTTGACCATGCTATTATCGAAATTGGTAGATTGCAACCATGAATCGAATTGTAGAACTTCAGAATCAACTCCCCCGTCATGGCGTAGAGTTTCTGTCTGAAACAGACTGTAATCGTATCCTGACGGATTACGCAACTCTCTGTGATACCTATGTTGCCTGCCCTTATAAGCCTGATGTGTTATTAACAGAAGCACGGGGTCGGGCAGGAAAATCCAATGTGCATATCGTAGGGGTTGGTGCCGTGTCGTACGGAGATACACCGTTTGAAGCGAAATTAACCGCCGTCACTGCTTTTTTGGATCGGGGATATTTTAAGCTTGATGGCGATCTTCGCGTGATCCGGCTTCTGTAAGCACAAAAGCCGCAACAATTGTCGCGGCTTTTCGTAATCCTCTCTATCATAAAAGAGGCTTCTAGTGCTGTACCAAAATAGATTCTAGTGGATTTTATAGATGCTTTTGATTCTATGTTGGGTAAATCTAAAAAAACAGACCTAATTCGTCACTTGGTAGAAAAATCAGTCTCACAAACTCAGCTTATACGTGAGATTTTTGGTTTAATTCGTGAGATAACATTTTGAGACTTCTTTTTATTTTGACTATCCTTTTAATGACAACCACCATCTCTATCTCAAAAAAAGGGCGATAAAAGAGACGGTAAATCAGCAGGAATCTAGTGGTGACAAGTGCCAAAAGCAGTCGGGTTTAGCATAACTGGTTTACTAGTCTATTGAGGTTTCAGTAGAGGCTGCTCTTAATGCTAACTGAGCGCATTTCTAGTACCAATTGATCTAATACCGAATTGCTTTCTAAGAAAACCCTAGCCTTGGGTGAATTAACCTTTTGTGTTGTTCAAACTAGCCGAAAGAGGAAATTCGTTCGTTTGCCGTTCACTCAAAACAAGGATTAAAATCAGATTAAACTCTTGAACTCTATGGGATTGATCTGTCAATTAGAAGATCATAACCATCTGAATAAATGATCCTTATGAAAAACAGTCAACTGCTAGTCGGGATTTATTTAGTCTGTCTGCCAACTCTACTAAAGGCTCAGTATAATTACGTGGTTAATTCGGTCAACAACAGCACCAGTGGATCGTTCAATACGTTGGTAGGGCCAGTTACTGGCCAATCAGTAACCACAGGGGCTCGAAATACCGCTGTTGGTTATGCGGCCGGCCATGACTTAAGCACTGGCGCAGACAATATCTTTATTGGCGCAGGAGCGGGTCAATACAATTCAACCGGTAATGGGAATGTGTTTGTGGGCAGTCTAACCGGTTACTACAATACCGATGGGGGCTTGAATACATTTGTTGGGCAAAAAGCCGGATATTTAAATACTACCGGTGGGCTGAATCTGTATCTGGGCTATCAGTCCGGTTATAATAATGACACGGGGGGCTATAATTCCTTTCTAGGAGCACAAGCCGGGTATGCCAACACCACGGGTAGTAGCAATGTATTTACAGGTTATCAGGCGGGCTATAGAAATACCACGGGTAGTACCAATGTATTTAGTGGCATTCAGGCAGGTTATCATAACACATCAGGTAATGGCAATGTGTTTACCGGCTATGTTGCAGGGTATTTCAACACGACCGGTGGGAGTAATATGTTCTGTGGTAATGGTGCCGGATATTCAAACACGACCGGTGGAAATAATGTGTTCAGCGGCTATTCAGCAGGCTTTTTCAACACGACGGGTGTAAATAACACCTTTATAGGCTATCTGGCAGGTCAATACAATACGATTGGCAATAATAATATCATCATCGGCCCTAATTCCGGAACGGCCATTACGACCAGTGATGATAATATATTAATGGGCTACAACAGCCAAGCCGAGGATGGCTTACAAAACGCCATCGCTATCGGTGCCAATAGCCGGGTCGCGGCCAGTAATGCGCTCATTTTAGGTAATCAGGTTAATGTAGGGATTGGTACGTCTGCTCCTACCAACCGCTTAGAAGTGCTCAGTCAGTCAACAAACAGCAGTGGTTTAACCTTAACGAATCTAACCACTGCCAGCCCAACTACCCGAACTACCGATCAATTCCTGACTGTCAGTGAAACGGGTGAAGTGGTAAAAGCGCGTTATCAGCTTCGAATCACTGACCCCTCCGTATGGAGTGATAAAGTGTTTAGTTCTGACTATAGCCTTCGCCCCCTGATTGAAGTAGCCAGTTTTGTACAAAGTCATCAACATTTACCTGGTGTTCCCTCAGCCGAGCAGGTAGCCAAAGAAGGAATTGATCTGGTGAAGATGAATGCGACCCTACTGGAGAAAGTGGAGGAGCTGACCTTGTATAGTATCCAGTTGGAAAGGACCAATCAGCACCAAGAAGCCCGAATTGACCAATTAGAAAAGCAGCACAAGAAGGAAATTGAAGACCTAAAACAGCTTATCAGCAAGAGGCTCAATAAGCAATAGGCACGACCAAGTGGATAGATCCGTTTTCTAATTTAACCCTGGTATTATCAGATACATCTTGTATAAGCTAGTTCATAGCGAATTCGGTCGATAACAAACAGGTAGTATTGAGCGAATTTTTAGCGGAAGTCCATTAACTTTTACAGTAAATTAATGGACTAACATGAACAAGATCCAATCAATTAGTAAACCAAAAGGACTTAATTGGGCTGAGCGACATTCCCTGTTCCTTTTGGTTTGTCGTCGACAAACGGCATTAGTCGATTTTTCTGTACATCTTAACCTAAAATTTAGCCGTTGGTCGATTAACTGAACCTGCCATACAATAGATGACTAACTTTCCACAAATCTATTGAACGTCACGTATGAAGTTGAAGCTATTACCCTGCTGGTCACCATCTCGAAGGAGTCTGATAGTATGTCTGATGAGTGCCTTGTCCGGTAATTGGGGTTTAAGTCATGCCCAGAATTATGTCGTCACAACGCCCAACTCCGCTACCCCAGTTTTTGGGAATACGTTCGTGGGACCTTATGCCGCAGGGGCCAATGTAGTTACTGGAACCTATAATACTTTTATGGGTTATAATGCTGGCTATGCGAATACGTCAGGTTCAGGTAATGCTTTTTTTGGCGCGAATGCAGGCAAATCAAATACCTCGGGCCAAGGTAATGTCTTTATAGGTTCTGGTGCAGGACAGTCCAACACAACAGGTGCTAATAATGCGTTTATCGGTGGAGGACAGGCGAATACGACTGGTGTGGCCAATACGTTTGTTGGCGCTCTAGCAGGAAATGCCAATACGACTGGCATTAATAACGCTTTTATTGGCGCTGGCTCAGGGAGTTTAAACACAACGGGAAGCGATAATGTCTTTTTGGGATTTGAAGCAGGTCAGGCCAATACGACCGGTGGACTGAACGTCTTTTTAGGCGATAAGTCCGGTTATTATAATGATGGGGGGGCGCAGAATACGTTTGTAGGTGCCAGCGCTGGCTATTCCAACACATCAGGCACGAGTAATATTTTCATTGGCAATTTTGCGGGTAACTCGAACACATCAGGAGGCTATAATGCTTTTATAGGCTCATCGGCTGGGTACTTCAACACGACGGGAACCAACAACGCTTTTCTGGGTAATTCTGCCGGTTTTCAAAATAGTTCAGGCTCGTACAATTCCTTCGTTGGAGACAATGCCGGAAGCCATAATACAACGGGCCATCATAACGCCTTTATTGGCTCTACGGCGGGAAATTCGAACACATCGGGTGCGTATAACGCGTTTGTCGGAACGGATGCAGGCAATCGGAATACAACCGGTAATTACAATTCCATGATGGGCTATCATACTGGTTTTTATAACTCAGCAGGCAATTATAATGTCTTTATGGGTTATTCAGCGGGCTATAACAGCACAACCGGTAGCCATAGTGTCTTTATCGGTGTTTCGGCAGGAAATTTGAATACGACCGGATATAGTAATGTATACATAGGCAAAGAGTCAGGTTATTCGAATACAACTGGTCATAATAATGTAGCTATTGGTGATTCAGCCGGATACCATTCCGCCGTATCAAGTAGCCTTTTCGTCGGTTCTAAAGCGGGTTATACCAATGTTAATGGGCAACTCAGCACGTATATTGGCTATCAAAGTGGCTTCAATGCCGTTGCCGACTCCAATACCTTTGTGGGCTATCAGGCAGGTTATCAAACTAGCTCAGGTCGAAGTAATACCTTCTTTGGCGTCAACGCGGGTCGCACCATTTCTACCGGCTCGCACAACACTATCATCGGGAATCAGGCGGGCCCAGCTTCGGTTAATGCCGACGACAATGTATTTATTGGTTATCATACCGGGCAGCATGACCAGGGCAGTCAGAACACATTGATTGGTAGCCAAACCGATGCTTTAACGGCCGATAGCGATGGATTAGCTTTACATAATGCTACGGCTATCGGCTATCGAGCAACGGTAGCCATTAGCAACGCGGTTGTGCTGGGAAATCAGGCTAATGTCGGCATTGGGACAAGTACCCCCAGCGCCCGGCTCGAAGTGGTCAGCCAAACCGATGATGTCAGCGGCCTTCGGCTCACCAACCTGACAGCACGGAGTCAACCCACCCGCTCCACTGATCAGTTCTTGACGGTCAATGAACGGGGCGATGTGATCAAAGCCCGCTATCAACTTCGTATCAACAATGTGAAGGAGTGGAGTGACAAAGTGTTCAGCCCTACTTACCAGCTTCGTTCCTTGTCATCGGTGGCTGCTTATATTAATCAGCATGGGTATTTACCGGGTGTTCCTTCGGCAGAGCAGGTAGCTAAAGAAGGGGTTGATTTGGTGAAGATGAATTCGCTCCTACTGGAAAAAATAGAAGAATTAACCTTATATAGTATTCAACTGGCGAACGAAAATCAGACCATCAAGCACCAGTTCCAAGCGGAAAAACAACAGCAGCAAGCTAGAATTGACCAGTTAGAAAAGTTGATGAAACAGGTTCTTGAGAAGAAGTAATGGATGAGGTGCATGACTTAACTTGACCTGCTTTCTTCTCAATAAAATCCTGTTACGAGGATTTACAAATTCTCCTTAAACGCTCCTATCCGAGACAAGGAGATTTTGACTGTGCGTAAATAGGCGTTCTGTGCCCCGGCAATACACCAACCTACAACTGCTTGTTTAATTAAATGAGGCTCTGAAGCTGAGCGGGGTGGTATTTGTTTTTGCTTTGAAAAGTTTACTGAACGATTGCGGATGCTCGAAGCCTAAACTAAAGGCAATCTCGCTCACCGATAGGTCGGTAGTGGACAGTTTTTCTTTCGCCTTCTCAATCAGCTTTCCGTGGATGTGCTGCTGAGTGCTTTGTCCGGTTAGCTGTTTCAGCACACGACTCAGGTAGCTTACCGATATGTTGAGCTTATCACATATCGACTGCACGGTAGGCAAGCCTTTAAGCGTAATCTTCTCACTGCTGAAATAGTCACTGAGCAGAGTGTCCAGCCGTTCAAGTAGCTGATGGTTACTGATCTTGCGCGTGATAAACTGGCGATTGTAGAATCGCTCGGCGTAGTTGAGCAACAACTCGATTTGTGCTAGGATAATCCCCTGACTATAAGGATCAATGTTTGCCTGATACTCCTGACTGATCTGAGAAATAATACCGTCAACAGTCGTCTCCTCTTTTTCGGAGAGAAATAACGCTTCATCTGCACGGTAGTCAAAAAATTCATACTGCTTTATGGTTCTTGCCAACGGGGTGCCCCACAAAAAATCAGGATGAATCAGCAGCAACCAGCCCGTTGGATCAGCAGGCAGTTTATCTATTTCAAACCCAATCACCTGACCTGGCGTCGTGAAAAACAAAATACCTCCCGTGAAATCATAGACCTGCTGGCCATAGCGGTATCGGGCGTCAGGGATGCGTTTCATAGAAATGCAGTAGAAGTCGTTAATGCTCAACCGATCAGGTACGATCGTTATGTCTTTAATATTGACCACGCTTATCAGGGGATGCGCCGATGGAGGCAAGCCTCTGCGCTGGTGAAATTCCTGGATGCTTTTGACCCGGATTGGCTGGCTCATATCGGTTGTAATCTATTACTGTTGATGATAGGCTTTTGCAAAGTCCTTCGCAAAATCCTTCAGTTTTGTTTTCCCTAAAACGGGTTGGTGGCGAAGGTAGTTTTGGTACACCACACCACTATGTATGGCTGCCTGCATGTTTACCAATTCATCCGCTAATTGTGGAGGCAGGCCCATTTGTAGTAAGCCATTTCGCAACACTTCATCGGGAATGATGATCCATTGCAGGTCAGGCTTACCAATCGCTTCGCCCAATATGGCGGCCACTTGGTTACAGGTAAGTTCTTCACTAGCTACATAGCGGACTCTGTTTTCAGTAGATGAATCCGTTAGTACTTCCGCTGCCGCAGCGGCAATGTCTTCTGGGGCAACAATCGCAATTGGGTCATTACAACCGTAGTTTCCTAGGATAGCCCCTTGCTTTTTTATCATCGGGATATAGGCGTAAAAGTTGCTGTAAAACACACTGGGACGCAGTTCGGTCAAGGCCACATGGCTTAATTGGTCGGCCAACCGAGTGGCTTCAAAGGAACCAGTAACACCGGCTGCCCAGCCCGTTAACAACACCACTTTTTGTACACTCGTTTGGTTTATCGCCTGCACATAATTGTTGGCTATTTTTTGAAAATACGCCTTCTGGTCGGTAGCAGCAAAATCAAATGGGATCATGCAATACACGGCATCGGCCCCCGTGAAGGCACTGATCAGAAAAGAGGCATCTTCTAAGTTGCCAATAGCGGCTTTGGCACCGAGTTGTTCAATGGTTTTTTGCTTGTCAGGCTTGCTACTAATAATAGTTATCTGGTGTCCGTTGGCGATGAGTTGGGTAGCCAAGGGTTTGCTGATGTTACCGAGCGATCCGGTTATAGTAATGTTCATGGCTCTGGCTTTTTATAGGGCAAATGTCAGGGTATGCGAGCTGATAGCTGTAGCCTGATTTTGCTTTATTGTAGCCGAAAAAGACCAGATTGATTTTTAGGCTGAGGCTTTTAGTAAGCCTAATCTACTGAGGCTCCTAGGTGCTTAATCTCAAAATACCCTGGTTTTAATATCTACCCAGTTGTAGGCCTAATGGGCTCAATTAGTAGGGTTCTATGTACACGAAATCGGTAGCAGATGGTCCGTTTTATAAGTAAGAACATCTAAAACCAACTCAAACGCAGCGGATACGGACGGACTGCCAATCAACGAGTTTCTGAACCCTGATTGGAAGATCTTCGACTCAACCAAAAAAACACACTTATACCGATCGGACGATGAAACGATTTGGCCAGGGCGCTACCCAAATCAGCTAGCCCATAGCCATAGGTAACCCCCGCCATCAACCGATGCCATTCTAGACCCGCAGCGCCACTTACTCCATAATCAAATCGCCTAAAGCTATTACTGCCCACGCTCCCCGATCCGAATACGACTTCACGCTCGCCTATTGGCACAAATGTGGAACTAATGCGGCCACCTATTCCCAAGCCCAGGTAGGGCCCTAAACCCCCATAAAGGCGCAAGGATGAGCTGACGTCAAAGTGAAACAGGGCGAGTACTGGTAACTCGACATAGAGCAGTTTAATCGAGTTGGTAATGGGTGTAGCAATCGGGTTTCGACTGCTGTCAATCGCGAACGTATTGATCTGAGTTCCTTTGGTACTAATTAGTAAGGCAGGCTGAAGGGAGAAGCTAGTCGTTATGGGCACATCGACTAAAAAGCCACCCTGAAAATCGGTTCGCGCCTGCTGAGTCGCGTTTAAGGTGGGGTTATCAAACTTAAGGGTGGCTAAGTTTACTCCCGCTTTGACCCCCAGCTGTACTTGAGCGAGCAGGGCTTGAGTACTCAATAAGCCACTAATAGCAAGCAGGCAGAGTTTTAGTTTCATCCGGAATTGACATTTTTAGAAGTGTACCCTTGAAGGGGAGAGCTCTGCCTTTAGCCACAGCCACAGCCTCTATGTATAGTCAAAGCATGACATCTTCAGATTATATCTGTATCATGTATTGCCCCCACTTGAGACGATAGAATCTTCATCCATCTGCTTCAATAAATGGGCGTTTTATAAAGCAGTCTGGATTCGCTTAGTTGAATGTCCTGTATTCGTTCGGAGGTGGTCCCGGTGGATCTGGTCGAACTGACACCATTGCTAACCAATTTGCCCAACAAGGGCCACAACAGCGTAGGATTGGCGTAATCCCGATTCTCAGAAAACCCGCCCACTTGAGACGATGAGAGATTGGCGTACTTTTGATTCGGGCATTTGATGCAATATCAACCGCCATTATTTCCTTAGGGGATAGTAGAAATGGCAAGGCTAAGCAATATCGTCAAGGTGGAGTATCCATTTTTGAAAACGTATGAACCGCCTACTGTCGTCGCTCGTTTCTAAGGGCATAACGTGGCGATCCCTTCATTAGTTTAACGAGCAGGATTTGCAACAATAAATCGATGAGTGTGATTATATCCATTCCTTTAAGTCAATTACTAAAACGGCCAGCTACAGGCTATTATTTAAAGCCAATCGAGCTAAAGTCACCCACCAGCTGTAGCTTCGTGCCTGTGCCTTGGCCGACTATACCTGAGTAACGTTTGACCGAACTAGCGTCAGTCGATTGACTTTGGATGAGAACTGAGCTATTCGATGGATAGGAAAAGCTACTATACTTCATATTCACATCGAAGTTATAATTCGCTTTCCGAGTGAGAGGCAATACAACTGATGAATACGATAAAGCCATATCTAAGTTTAATAAACTTTCGGGCAACTGATCCATATGGAATCGTTGTGAGAACCTAATCGTCATCAATGCTGACTGATGAACCGACCCAATTTCCATCTCTGAATAGCTGGACGTTGTCGTCAGGTCGGTTGCTTTCCCTAGCCAAAATTTCCCCATTTTGTTATTGAGCTTTACCCTGTTTGCTGTTTTAACTGCTAAATTTCCGTAGGCGACGTCCACTTCCCCATCGGTCATCTTTTTGATGTCAGCATTTCCATAGACTACTTTTGCGGCTATTTCACTATCAGTTAATGAGTTAGCAGTAAAGTTTCCGTTTTGAAGGAATACGGTTAAAGGAGCTTTGAAATGAGGAATATGGACATTGCCAAATTGGTTTGTCAAGGTTAGCCTGTTCTCAATAGGCATTAAGATTGTATAATCTATCTGTAAATAGCTACTTAAAATACTGTCTTTCCCCGTAAAACCAATGTATGGAGTCAAACCATCCAGGGGCTCAATAGCTGTATTGATCATAAGCTGATTTCCCTCCCTTTGCTCATTGATAGTTACTGCATTTAGCAACTGATCAACCGCATGTTGATCAGTTGAATGGGCTCGTATTCGGACCGTAATCTGAATTTCCGGTTTTTTCCAGAGTTCGATCTTGACTTGACCAAATTTATTATTGATGGTCAACTGATCTTGCGATTGGACCTCATACTGTAGGAGAATGGTCTTTTTACGATCTGTGTATGTAGCCAATGAATTAGCAAAGATGGAAAAGCTCCAGAAACAGATCAGACAAGTAAAAATTATTTTCATCAGCGAAGCAGAGTTATACAATAGTCGATCCAATGACAATCAAAAAATGAATAAGTTGCTTCCACGATTATTTAAACCCCTCTATTCCGGTTGTCTCACAAATTGCTCCATTTCAATACCAATTAGGTAAGGCAATTAGTCGCAAACCACCTTTCACATTGACGCAAATACCCTTGACGATAAAAACAAGGGGGCTTTACCTTTGTTCGATACTAATTTGATAGTTAGCAGCTATGAGCCCAATCAACCGCCAAGTGCTATTTATTCAAGGGGGAGGAAGTCAAGAAGACTATGATGTCGATAAAAACCTGGTTGATTCCTTGCAGCAGCAGTTAGGTGAAGCCTATGAATTGCATTACCCCCATTTACCCAATGAGTCCGTCCCGGACTTTGGCAGGATTAAGCAGATTGGCCAAGAAATCTCGCGGATTCAAGGAGCGCCTATTGTCGTTGGACACTCCTTTGGCGCTTCCATGCTGTTGAAATACGTTTCTCAAAACGAAGTCAAGCAACAAGTAAAGGCTATTTTTCTCATTGCTACTCCGTTTTGGAGTGGGGATGAAGAGTGGAAGGAGGAGTTTAAGTTACCCCCAAATTTTGCGGATAGGTTATCCCAAGACGTTCCTATTTTCTTTTACCACAGCCAAGATGATGAGCAAGTACCGGTTGCCCACCTTGCCTTATATCGACAAAATCTCCCCTGGGCCACTTTCCGCGAAATACCCGCCGGTGGCCATCAATTGAATAATGACCTCACCCTTGTCGCCAATGATATTAAATCCGTATGAATCCCAATGCCGAATCGATTATGGCGTTTTAGGCAAAAGCAGCTAGACCAATGACAAAAAATGAATTAATCCGAATGGATAATGTTGGCATCGTGGTCGAATCCCTCGATGAAACCATCTCCTTTTTCACCGAACTTGGCCTCAAACTCGAAGGACGATCTAGGGTCGAAGGCGAATGGGCCGGGCGGGTCACTGGTCTGGGCAATCAGAGCGTGGAGATTGCTATGATGGTCACACCCGATGGCCACAGTCGACTTGAACTCTCGCAGTTTCTTACCCCGCCTGTGGTGGCAGATCACCGGAAGGATCCAGTGAATGCGCTGGGCTATTTACGGGTCATGTTCGCCGTGGCTGAGATCGACCAGATGCTTGACAGACTCCAAAAGCTGGGCGCCCAGTTGGTAGGCGAAGTGGTCCAGTATGAGGAATCCTATCGGCTATGTTATATCCGCGGGCCTGAAGGATTGCTCATCGGGCTGGCAGAACAACTTAAGACTAAATGAGGAAAGGAATCAGGCGTTTCATACCAACCATGATACAGTCTCTGAAAAGGCTCATAAGTGAGACGATGGAAAATTTATGCGTCCATTCATGGATGAATGGACGCATAAATAGTGGAAACCACTGAAAGCGGTTAGCTAACCCAGAAATAAGTCGCTTTCAAGTACTCTCCCAGCGAGGTTGGCTTGCGGCCCAGCACTCGCTCGAGGGTATCACTCGTCTCAGCCAGCATGCCATGTTGGGCGGCTGCACCCCACTGAGCCAAGAAGGTGGCGACTATTTCGGGAAAGCCAGCGACCACTTTCTGGGCGATGTAGGGAGCCTCCTCGATATTTTTGTAAGCGATGGGCCGGCCCGCTAACGCGGAGAATTCCCGAGCGATATCGGCAAACGAATAGGCTTCGCTGCCCGACAGGGTATACGCCTGGTCCTCATGCCCTTCGCCCATCAGCAGGGCGGCCGTGGCAGCGGCCAGGTCGCTCCGCTTGACGAACGCGATCTGGCCCTCGCCCGCCGGGAAACGGATCTCGGTATCCGGCACCTCGCTGCCAATCAGATACCTAAGTCCTTCAAAGTAGTAGCCGTTTTTGAGAATGGTGTAGGTAAGGCCAGACGCTTTGAGATAAGCTTCCGTGGCCAGGTCGCTTTCGGTCACCTGGGGCATGACAAAATCACTGCCGCGCTGGATGCTGGTGTAAAACAGGTGCTTCACCCCAGCTTGCTTAGCCGCATCGATGACGTTCTGGTGCTGGTGTACCCGGTCGGTAAAGGCTACAGCCGAAACCAGCAGTAGTTTCTCGACGCCCTGAAAGGCTTCTACCAGGGCGGGGTAGTCGAAGTAGTCGGCTTGCCGCACGTCTATGCCCCGCTCCAAAAGGTCAGTGGCTTTGTTGATATCGCGCACCAGAGCGGCAATTTGGGCGGCCGGAGTAGAAGTGAGCAAATAATCGATGGTTTGGTGGCCTAACCCACCGGTGGCTCCCGTGACAAGAATCATGGTACGAATCAATAAAAAACGGTGTACATTTGCTTGTAATTTGCAAGTGCAAAGGTAAGAGAAAATACTTGCAAAAGGCAAGTTAATATATATTGATTTTTATGAAGGAGCTAAAACAGCGTTCGACTTGCCCTATTAGCACATCACTCGATGTGCTGGGGGACAAATGGAGCCTGCTCATTCTGCGGGACATGGTGTTTTCGGGCAAGTCGACGTATGGGCAATTTCTGCAGTCGGAGGAGAAAATAGCGACTAACATTCTGGCCGACCGGCTGGCGTTGCTGGAGTCGCAGGGGATCTTAACCAAAGCGGTGGCCGCTGATAAGAAGTCGAAGTTCACCTACCGGCTGACCGAAAAAGGGATTGATACCATCCCCATTCTTATGGCGCTCACGTTGTGGGGAAGCAAGCATGGCTCTACTGTTGTCGAGGCTGGCTTGCGGGAAGAAATTCAGGCTGGGCAAGAGGCAGTCATTGCGAAGTATCAACGGCTGGCCCGCGAACAGGCCCTGGTATAACCAAGGTGTGTGCGTCCTTGGAGCTAGAAAGCGGTGAGATTTTAAGTTCGCACTTCTAAACTTTTGGAGTAGCGCTTTTCTCCCAAAAGGCTTCCCACTGAGACGAGGGTGTATCCAAGAATAGGGCATTTAAGGAGACACATCAGATAGCCCAATTGCCCAACTTATTGATCGAAAGCTGAGTAACACATGGGTAACTTTGATTAGTTACTTTATCATTCTAAAGGCATCTTTGTCAATAAGAACTCGTGAGCTGCTAATGGGCAGTATGTTCCAGTCAAATGCTAATCCGGGAATCCATATCAACTTATAAACATCTTGATTTTGGCAGCATAAAACTTGCTTTTACGCAGGTGTGTCAGGAGGAATTTTTTTCAGATGTTTACTTTGCTGCCAACTCCTTGTACTTCGTTGAATCGGGTATGGCAATCCTCTTTCTAAATGGAAATAAGTTAACGATCAAAAAAGGCGAAATTGTCTTCATCAAGCAGCATAGCAAACTCGACATCCAAAAATTCAGAAGTGAAGATGGACAAGATTTTAAGTCAATCATTTTCTATCTGTTTCCAGATTTTGTGACCGAGTTTGTTAAATTATCACCAAAAGGCAAGTATACTTTTGAGGATCCCAGAATGGAAATCATTCATCTGGGGCAACAGGAGAAGTTGAAAGATTTCTGCGAATCGTTGTTGCCACTTTTTGATGCCAAACAGCTTAATCCCGCTGACATTCGAGAGAAAACTTTCGTAGCCCTTCATTACTTAGCGCACTACAATAAAGACCTTCTTCAAGTTATTGTCCTAAACAGCAAGCCGGTAAAAATCGACCTATACGAATTCATGATTCATACCGCGATATATAATTATTCAGTAAGTGAACTGGCTAAATTGACGGGACGAAGCCTTTCTGCATTCAAAAGAGATTTTGCCGCCGTTTTTAAAACAAGCCCACACCAATGGCTCCTCAGGAGAAAAATCGATTACGCCGAAGAATTGATGCGAATAAAGAAAATGAAAGCGTCAGAGATTTATTTTATGCTAGGTTTTCATGAGTTATCTCATTTTTCGGCAGCTTTTAAGAAAATTAAAGGTACTTCGCCAAGCCAGCTGTAGCCCACTTACATTTGGACTTTTTTTGTAAGTGCTGTTCCAAAGACTGTCCTGACCTTTGTATCAGCAAAACAAAAAAGAAATGAAAAAATCAATCTTAATCACAGGCGCATCGTCCGGTATAGGCCTGGCTAGCACCTATCTATTCAGCCAACACGGTTACCAAGTCTTTGCTACTTACCGGAGTAGCAACGATGAAGACAAACTCAGAGCGATGCCGCATGTGCATCCTATAAAACTGGATGTAACCAACACGGCTGCTATTGATCATGCGTTCCAGGAAGTAGCCAGCATCGTTGGGGAGAACGGCCTCTACGCCATCATCAACAATGCAGGAGCTACCTACACGGCTCCATTTGAATTTGCTGATGAAAAACGAGCGCGACAGGTGATGGAAGTAAACGTTATGGCGCCTTACAAAATCACGCAGACGTTTATCCCCCTGCTGAAAAAGCATAATGTCCGTAACGAGGTAAAAGCGAGAGTTGTTAATATCGCGTCATGGGCAGGCTATCTAGGCCAGCCTTTTATTCCTTTCTATAACGCATCAAAAGCTGCGCTCGTTGGTATGTCAGAATCCATGTACTACGACTTAGGATTGCTTGATATTCATGTGGTGCTGGCTTCACCAGGTGTTACTAACACTGTATTCCTCAAAAAAGCAACCGAAGATGTCGTTCAAAGCTTACAGGAGTTTGGCAAGGAGGGGCAACTGTTTTATAAACCTTACTTCGACCATTATGAAACCATCAGCGAGAGCGCCCGCCAGTCAAAGTTCTTACCAACCGCCGAGGATATAGCCAAAAAACTGCATCAGATAGTAGACGTTAAAGAGCCAAAATTCAAATACAACTTGGCGATGGATGCCATTATCGTTGACCGGATTATCACCCGATTTATTCCCTTCAGCTGGAGAGTGGCGATGAACAAACGGATGTTCAAGCTGACCAAAGTAAAACCTACTAAAGTCTAAGTTGTGTTAACGTTGATCAATGATGAAGTTAATAAGCACCGTATTGATGCTGGTCAGTGTCATCGCATCGCTCAACTACTTATTTGTTGGATTAGTAAAACCGGAAACAGTAGCGCTCTACAACAAAGTCAATCTTCCTCTTTGGGGCATACAACTCTGGGCATTGGCGTTAGGACTCAGTGGTATACTTCTCCTGTTTCCTCAAACGTTCAAACCGGCAGGGGCCTTGATGATTTTGAATTCATTATTTACAATACTATGCTTTTTAGCGATACGAGATTATAAAGGTGGATTCATTGAATTTGTGTTGCTGCAAATACCAATCTTTTTACTTTGGGTTGGTTATCCTTTATCCGTTCTTGAGAAACTTAAAAGTTGGCTTGCCTAAATGACCTGCGAGAAGAACATGTCTGACACTCACTTTAGGATTTGCGCAGCTATATTCAAGGTAGTAACGTTTGGCTCAGGATGAAAACTACCTCGTGCCAATAATGTCGATGATTGGCACAGTGAAACTCAGCAAAGCTTCACAGAAATGGACGCGCGTTAAGCCGTCTCTTTAAACCCTCCTACCTGAGACGATTGGAATAGTTATCATAAACATGCGGCTTCATGGGGCTGTAGAAGAGACTCTTAATCTTTACTGCATCCGTTAAAAGTTATTAAGGCCAGCTCTGGCAGACAACCCTAGTGGAAAATCAGGCATTACTATAGGAAACAAGCGCAAACAGGTTGTACTCATCCACAGGCGGTTAACCTTGTCGCTCTACATCCATCTTCATGCTATGAAACGATTCCTTATGTTGGCCTTTATACTACTGGTTGGGTTAGCTAACGCTCAAAACCCAATCGTATTAGCCGGTCAAAGCCTGGATAAGGCTACCCCTCAAATCCCTCCATCCGTAATGCATCGACTTTTTCCGGCTGATACCGTTAAACAGCTCATTCAGCAACTCACCAAAGAACTCAGCCTGAACCATCCCGGCTTTTACCGGTATACAACTAAGGAGGAATTTACCCAGTATATTGATTCACTGACAGCAACCATTCAGGATTCACTCTCCGAGTTTGCCGTTTACGGTAAGCTAAAGCCCCTTATGGCCAAGATTCATTGTCTTCATACGGGAATAGCCTTGTCCAACCAAGACAACGCCTTCCTCAATCAGCAAGCCAATCTACTGCCACTTCAACTCTATTTTGTGGATACTAAAGCGTTTGTCGTTAAAAACTACTCCGACGATCAGTCCATTCTCAGTGGCGATGAAGTGCTGAGTATTAATGGGCGAAGTATAGCCAAAATCAAGGAGGAACTCTTTTCGTTCATTCCATCAGACGGCTACAACTTGACGCTCAAATACCGGGCTTTACTTTATCAGTTTCCTACCTGGTATCGGCTTATTGACCCGACAGAAACCTTTACGCTTGTTACCAAGCAAAAGGGTATCTTAAAAAGATGCCAACTGAAAGGAACTACAGTTGATTCCCTGGCCCGAGATGGTTTTTTGAGGGAGCCTAGCCCTGCCAAGCAGTTGGCGTTCACCATTGAGGGGAATGTGGGGATTTTAACCATTCATTCATTTGCCCAAACAGCGATCAAACGAGGTAAGCAGGATTTTAAAGCCTTCATTGATCAAGCCTTCAAGGCATTAAAGCAAGGGAAGATTCAAAACCTAATCGTTGATTTGCGCAATAATACAGGGGGGACTGATCCTAATGCCGCCTACTTTACCAGATACTTCTTTAACCAACCTTTTCGGTATTGGGATCGGATTGAAGTGACGGAGCGATTTTCAAAACAGATCAAAGGACTAGTCTTGAAAACGTTTTATAAAAAACCTATTCAGCAGGATGGGGTCTGGATTTGGCCGGGTGCCCGTCACACCAGGGCATTCGACTTTTATCAACAGCAGCGACCCGCTAAAAACGCTTATTCTGGCAGGACCTATATCTTGATCAATGGTTTTTGTATGTCCTCCTGTGGAGACGTTGCGGCCGTGTTGGCATCGAATAAAAAAGCGGTCTTTATTGGGGAGGAAACCGGTGGGGGCTACCAGGGTAACACCAGTGGGATGCTGGTCACAGCCAAAGTGGCTCCGTTTAGTTTCAAAATTAGCCTTCCCTTACAGAAGTATGTCAACCATGTCCATCCTGTCGAACCCATTGGCCGGGGTACGATGCCTGACTATCCAATTGAGGAAAGCGTGAACGATCTTCAGGGTGGCCTCGACAGACCGCTATTGTTTACGTTAGACTTAATCAAGAAGGGTCTGTGAGAATAGAAATTAGCTATGTAAGTGCCAGCTAGGAACAAATGAGCTAGCACGGTTCATCAGGCCGTCCACTACCAGATTAGTTTACCATTTGGTTGTCCGTCGGTGTTGATATTCTCACAAAATGCTCCCTAAAGTGAGAAGTCTTCATCATGGTAAGTCAGAAATTTACCGAAGCATCAGCACAGCCTCTTTATTTGGTGATGCCCATTTTAGTAAAGGCCCGGTCGCTAAGGCTTTGGGGACCGGGTCTAACCTTTAAAAAGATAGCCAATTGAGCGGGGTAAAATTGATCGTAAAGAGGGCGCAGCTACTACCGTTTAGGGTGAAGGCTTCGTTTCAGAAGTTGGGCATTCAGTGCTACAATCACGGTGCTGGCACTCATCAATACGGCACCCAGGGCTGGACTGAGCACGAAGTGCGGATACAGCACACCGGCTGCCAATGGAACTGCAATGACATTATAACCTGTGGCCCAGAACAGGTTTTGAATCATCTTGCGGTAGGTAGCTTTGCCAAAGTCCACCAAATTGGTGATATCGGTTGGGTTGCTGTTGACCAAGATAATATCAGCCGTTTCTGCGGCAACGTCGGTACCTGAACCAACTGCGATGCCCACGTTGGCTTGTGCCAAGGCGGGCGCATCATTGACCCCATCGCCGGTCATGGCTACAAACTGGCTCTTTGCTTGCAAATCTTTCACAATCGTCACTTTCTGGCCGGGTAGCACTTGGGCATAAACGCCATCCAGCCCTAACTCACCGGCCACCGCATCCGCTACTTTCTGATTGTCGCCGGTAGCCATATAGACTTTTATCCCGGATGCCTGTAATCGCTTTGCCGCCGATTTGGAATCATCCCGAAGCTGATCGGCCAGGGCAACATATCCGGTGAGCTGATTATCCATCAAGACAAAAACCACTGTTTCCGCACCACTACCGAAGGCATCCGCCGGTAATTCAATGGCTTTCTCTTTTAAATAACCGGGACTGACTACGGCCACTAGCTTTCCGTTTACCGTGGCCGAAACGCCTTTTCCCGTGATGGACTGAAAGTTCTCAATGGCTGGCAATTTAACGTTGCGCTTTTTTGCTTCACCAACAATTCCCTGAGCAATGGGGTGTTGGGATTCCTGCTCCAGAGCTGCCGTCAGACCCAGCAAAACCGTCTCATCGAGGCTCGTGGTTAGTGGTTTGATCCGCGTTACCCCGAATTCTCCTTTGGTTAAGGTGCCGGTTTTATCGAAGACCATAGCGGTGATTTTTCGGGCTTCTTCAAAAGCCGTTCGATTTCGAATAAGCAACCCATTCTGAGCTGAAACGGCGGTAGATATGGCCACTACGAGGGGAATCGCTACGCCCAAAGCGTGTGGACAGGCCGTCACCATCACCGTCACCATTCGCTCGATCGCAAAGGCGGCATCTTTCCCAGCCCACAGCCAGGCGATCAGCGTAATGATTCCCACCGACAGGGATACAATTGTTAACCAGCCCGCTGCCCGATCGGCCAGATTCTGCGTTTGCGATTTCGCATTCTGGGCCTCAGCCACCATTTTTACAACCTTATTGAGGTAGCTATCCTCGCCTTTGTGCATCACCTTGATGGTCAGTGAACCTTCGCCGTTGACCGCTCCGGCGATGACTGGATTGCCTATTGTTTTTTGAGCGGGTACGCTTTCGCCCGTGAGCATACTTTCATTGACGGCACTGCTGCCGCCAACGACCTCACCATCCGTCGGAATGCGTTCGCCGGGTTTCACCAGTACCAAATCTCCAATAGTCAATGTCGAAACCTTGACATCGGTTAAAGTGGAACCATCCACTTTGTGGGCATCTGAAGGCAATAGTTGAACAATCAGTTCCAGCGAATGAGAGGCCCCGGCTACCGATTTCATTTCCACGTAATGCCCCAGTAACATGATGTCGATCAGGGTAGCCAGCTCAAAGAAAAAGTCCATGCCCCGCAGCCAACCGACAGACACGACTACGCTGTACACATAAGCGGTGGTGATCGCTACGGCAACCAGTGTCATCATGCCCAGTTGACGATTGCGTAATTCTCCGATCATCCCCGTGAGAAATGGCCATCCCCCGTAGCCGTAAATAATGGAGGCCAGTCCCAACACAAGCAACTCTTGAAAGGGGAAGGTAAGGTGGTAGCCGATTAACTCCTGCGCCATCGTCGACAGGGCCACAACAGGAACGGACAAGACCAGACAGATCCAGAACCGACGCAAAAAATCAGCAATCATCGCCCGGTGGTCATGTCCACTGCCATGACCCATCTGACTGTGATCCATTGCGGAATGGTTCATTTGACTATGATCCATCTGGCCCTCTTTCATTTCGCTAGGGTTCATGTCGGCAAGATGCATAGACCCTTGATGCACACCAGCACCGCGCGTTTCTTCACTTTTGGAGGAAGGGGTATGGATGTGATCATTGGTTCTATCCGCTTGACTTTCCATAACGTGAAACGCACCTACCGACGAGACTATGTGCTGAATCTCGTTCAGGGAGGGAAGCTGTTCGCCTGTCAAAACTGCCTCAGGTGGATCAACGGTTACCTGGGCATTGAGAACCCCCGTCAGTTTGGTTAAAACCTGCTGAACAGCCCTGGCCTGTTGAGTCGTTGTCAGGCCATGCAGAGTAAACCGGTACAGATGTGTCATGATTCAGTAGGAATGGTGAAAAGAAGCTAATGACTAGCTAGCTACCCGGTAGCCTACCATTAGTAACACGATAGAAATAAAAAGGGCGCGACGAATGGAAATAATATACACCTGCACCAGAATTTCATACAAAAGCCGATCAAGTCCGCTTGTCGCTTAGGTTGTCATCAAGGCAGTGGGTTTATAGCTAACTTCAAGTTTGAACCAGAATGCTTCGGTACGTTTAGCGCAGTTTCCTATACAATTGCTTACCGACATGCCTCGTTTATTCGTTTCGCACGTAGAAACCTTCCTTAACTATGCCGATCGCTTTTATCATCGGCAATTTCTCACACGGGAAAAAGCGGCTCATATTGTATTAGAGCGGCTGGAATCCGTATTGACGGTTTATTTTAATAGCCAGGATTTGCTGGCAAAAGGATTACCGACTGTCAGCTACATTGCACATTTTTAAGCCTGTCCTCTAAGTACTTAAGTAGCCTTCTTAAAGTACTAACCGGTCAAAATACCCAGCAACATATTCATGAGAAACTGATCGAAAAAGCGAAAGGAAAGCTGTCAACCAACGATTTAACCGTTAGTGAAATTGCTTACGAATTAGGGTTTGAGCATCTGTAATCGTTTAGCAAGCTGTTTAAAACGAAAACGAACCAGTCACCTCTGGAGTTTAGGACTTTATTTAACTGAAGTGTGCTAGTCACGACTTCACCAGACAAATTTCTCCAATTGACTATTTGTCGCTGCCATTCTCATCATCTCACAAAAGTCTCCCAACTGAGACGACTTTGTACAGTTCTGGTGCAAACGACAAATTATCAGAGGGGGCTGTGCCGGACCATTTTGCAGAAATACCTTAAATAGGACGTTTTAGGAAAAGCCAAGTAGGGATTATTTCGTAATCTCATGCTACAAGCAAAAAAAGGGGAGTGATAGGTGGTTCATCTACGTTCCAACTGGTAAAATACTATCTTTATAAAACGCAAATTGAAGGTGTTTTGAGATACTTGTAAAACCCTATCTGATAACCTAAATTACCTCAATATTAATTATGTGGAAAAAGTTATCTGATATGCAGCTGCATAACAACCATTCTTTTAAACTCATCTATTATAAATGGATATGATAGATCCGTTTCGTCCGTAACTATGAAGCCTTGCTTTTCATAAAACTTTACGGCATCGGCTCCCTTCATTGCTTTAAGCCATATAATCTTTTTATTCCCAGCTACCGCCAATTGCTCGACCATCTTGAGAGTGGATTTCCCTAAACCTTTTCCAGCTGCTACCTTCAAGAAATAAATTCGTTCAATTTCTAAATAATCAACGTCTTTTGTCCCATCAATAGATTTATTAATATTAATTTTTAATATTCCTACAGGAAAATCATTATCTGAAATGAGGAAAAATTTACTATCACTAGCATTCATCTCAGCCAACAATTTTTCTTCTGTAAAACTGGTTTTTATATAGTTTTTTCCTTCATCGCTCCATAAATAGGTATAATGCTCGGTGTATGATTGCCGGCATATGTCTATTATCTTCGGAATATCATTCACTGAACAATTTTTGTACGTAGTTCCTTTAATCATAGCGAATGAATAAATTATTGAATGGTGATTTTGGGCGGTGGCAGTATTAGTGACTACCGCCTGCAAACCATTCGCGAAAAATTTGGTTGAATCGACTTAAAAGTTGGCAGCCGGATAGAATAGTACTTCCAATGTTGTTCATGCAGGGCTAGATTTCCTGCACCAAACTTAGAAATTTGTAGACAGGCTGCTTTTTTTATTTTTTTCCAATGCAACAAGCTGATTATGGTAGTAACTAGTTGCCCTGGCAAAGGCGTCTTCTCCCATAACTAAATGCAAAGGCGGGTCCGCCGTTTTTACTGTATCTACAAGTATCATTGCTAATTTTTCTGGATTACCTGGCTGTTGCCCATTATACTGGGTCATTGCATCGACAAGCCCTTGGGTAGGATATCCATCAATTAAATTTTTAGCAGTTGTAAAAGATCCGGTGGCTAAGAAGCTAGTTCTGAAAAGCCCTGGAGAGACAATTGTTACTTTTATGTTAAATGGTTTAACTTCTTTTGCCAAAGCTTCTGAAAATCCAATAATTGCAGCCTTAACCGCATTATAGCTCCCTGCACTCGCATCGCCACCATAACCCGCCGATGATGAATAATTAAAAATATGTCCGCTATGCTGTTTTCTAAAGTACGGCATTACGTTTCTAATGACATTTAAGAAGGCAAATACATTCAGATTCATGGATTGTTGAAATTCCGAATTAGAGACTTCTTCCAGACTTCCTAATAGCATATAGCCTGCATTGTTTACAACCACATCAATTCTACCGAAATAATCCACTGTTTCGTTAATTGCCTTAATAACATCGCTCTCATCGGTAAGATCAACCGTCAGGGCTAATAACTCTTTATGAAGGCCCGTCTCAGCTTCAATGCTTTTCTTGTCTCTGGAGGTTGCGGCTACTTTTTGACCATTGGTCAATAATAGCTTTGTTAGTGTTAAGCCAAACCCTTTCGAGGCACCGGTGATAAACCACACTTTTTGATGTAGATCGCTCATAAACCTATTTTTTTTCAAAAGTAGGTGGAATTAAGTATCCCTTTTATACTTGTATACAAAAGGATACTTAATTTTAACAATCTAGAAATCTATTGGTCAACTTTTGGGTGGGGAAGCTAAAATAAAACCTCCTTTTTTCGCGATTATGCTGACATTACTATACTTTCGATACTTATACACTAAGATATACTTAAATGGAAGTCCAGGAAGCGATAAACTTTCAAGAGAAGATAAAATGGGTACAGGATACAATGTTTGTGTTGGGCGGAAAATGGAAACTGGCAATTATCATAGCTATGTATCACGGGAATAAACGATTTAACGACATATCGATTTCGATACCAAATATCACTAACCGTGTACTTTCCAAGGAATTAAAACATTTAGAAGAAAATCTTTTGATAAAACGAGCAATTGTCAGTGACTATCCTATCAAGGTAGAATATAGACTGACCGAATATTGCTACACCATCTCAGAAGTTTTAATTGCAATGGAAACTTGGGGCAAGCAGCATAGAGAAAAAATTAAAAGGAGCTAGCCTGTTTTATTTCGCTATGATGGAGTGCATCGGATGAAAAGAATCTGTGAAGACAGGGCAAAATTTATAACTGACTATTAATCAAACTCAAGAAATACTCAACATGATATATTTAAGGCTTATCTAGTAAGCGGAGTTCTTTTGATCGATTATCAATCAGGATAATGTGCTGGTAAGCAGAAGCCGCCTGGTCCTGAACCGAGTGCACTAGACCCGTAGACTGCCCCGTGTATCGACCCTTTTCGTCGGTTTGAAACTGGTTGATCTTGTAATCAACCATGTAGGGAGCCTCTGTCGAACGGCTGAAGGCCAGTGTGTACGAGCTATTGGGGGGAAGGTTGGTAAAAATCTGCTCCACTAAGTCAGTTAAGCCAATGGGTCGTACAGCCAGCCTGCCTAGTCCCTGATTGCCCTGGTTCGTTGGTTTTAACAAAATGATTCGGGTAGCCGTCGAATCGGATAAAGATCTGAGGTTGGCTTGGTTTCCCACATTGGTAACGGCATTTTCAGCATACACCAGAGCCTGGGGACTTTGCCCGATCTTGACCGGCGGTAGCGATTGCCTCGTTTCCAGATCAATGCCCTGTACCTGGTCGGCATACTCCAGGCCGACGTACAACCGTTTGCCGTCTGGTGCAGCCCACAAACCGTGCGGAAGCGCCCCAACGTTGATGGTATCCGTTTGGCTGAAATCCTGGGCCGGGTCAAATACCCGGACTTTGTTCTCCCCCCCCACGGTAGCCAGCATCCGCAGCTTTTTCGCGACGTAGGTAAAGGTTACGTGGTTGGTAATGGCCCCCGTGTTGATCACTTTGGCGATGCGTTGTGTTTTGGTGTCGAGCACCGTCACCTTACCCACATCTTTGTGGGTAAACGCCACCCATTCGCCCTGGGGGCTGGTAAAGATGTTCGGCGAAAAAGGGCTGACCACTGGTATTTTCTTTATGATCTGGTAGGTCGAGGTATTGACAATATCAAGCTCAGGGGTAAAGCTAGAGCACACATAAGCCAACTTACCATCGGGCGAAAAGGATACCATGCCGGGGCCATCCGCTACGGGTACCTGCCTGACTTCCCTCATACTGGCCACATCGATGACACTGATATAGGCTTCCCCCCGCACCGAAACCCAGACTTGTTTGCCGTCGGGCGTAAAGGTTGGCTCGTGGGGAGAGCGTCCCACGTACACCGTTTTCAGAACCTGATTGGTCTGGGTAGAAATAAAGGTGAGGGCGTTTGAGCCGATCGATACCACCGCCAGCAGCTTTTTGGACGGTAGGTAGCGCAGGCCGTGTACCAGTGCCTGCCCTCTGTATAGGGGTGACAGGACGTTTGGGTAGGGTTTACCCAGATCAATTTCGCCCAGAAGCCGATTGGTAGCTGGATCGATGACCGATACGGTGTTAGATACCTGGTTGGCCGTGTACACCCGGTCGTAAGCGTACCGGGATTGGGCGATGGCAGGGACGCTGCTAACCAGTAGCAGACCTAGAAGCAGCTTTTTCGGATTCATCATCTTATCTTAAATAATTGGTCATCTGGTCAATTTCGATCTGCTGACTAGCCATAAGCCCTCTAGCATAGGCCCCAATAACCGGTTCATGGCTGAATTGCAGGGCAACTTTTGCCATGTCCAGAGCCGCCTGATGGTGGGGTTTCATGACGGCGGCAAACGCCCGATCAGTGTCGGACAGGGCTTCATTGGGCGGCAGGCTGTTCATCATTAAGGCCATGCTTTGCTTCATGGCGGCATCGAATGCAGCGGGCTGGAACGTCGTGTCGGCTCTGATTTGTTTCAGCCAGAGCCGCATTTGCTCGACCTCGCTTTGTTGTTCAATCAGGATGCTCTTCGCTAACTGAATCATCTCTCGGTTGTGACCATTCGTGATTTCATAGCGTGCCATCGCGATGGCACCCTGATGATGGGCCAGCATCTGATGCAGAAAAGCCGCAACTGGCGAGTTACCGGTTGGTGCTTTGTCCATCTGTAGCATCATCGTGTCCATCATGGTCAGGTAAACGTTTTTGTTCGATGTAGCAGGCTGGATATGATGCGTGTGCTGGGCATGGGCCCAGGGATTGGTCATGACGAGCATAAAAAGTAAGCAGGCCGTTTTCATAAAAATCAGGTTGTTACTGTATGAATAAGCTTCGTAGCTTGCCTGACAAAGATGGCTGGTTGAAGGTGATCCGTTAAAGGAAATGGCCACTAAAGGGGGAAAATGGCCGGTGAAGCCGAAAAAAACACCCTGAAGGTTTCGCCCAGGTAGCTTTCGTTTGGAGGTGGTTTGGATGATTCTATGACATGAAAAAAGAAAAGGTCTATCTCTACACGGTGCTGGCGCTGTCGTTGATTGTTATGCTGGTTAGCGTGTTGACCACGAACTACCTGTTTTCGAGTGCAACAGACCGACTGCTGGAAGCGCAGCTGGACGCCAGCAAACGCGAGTCCCGTGAAATTCAGCGGCTGTTAGAAGGACAGTTAAGCAGTGGTATTGAGAAAGCTCAGGTAGTGACTAATTTGCAGAAGAGCATCGAAAATACGGATACGCAAACCGGCTTTGTGTGCATGTATGACACGACCGGTAAAGAAATCTGTCACCCCGACCCGAGTCGAATCGGCCAGCAGATCGAAACAGACAACTCGGTAGTTGGACCAATTAGAGGAAGAGAAAATCAGTCGTTTTATGCACTGCTCAACGACGGGAAAGCCGCTGGAGGTCTACGGACGTTTAGCTCCAGTCAGCGTGGATCAGAGATCATCTACGTACAACCCATCGCGAACACAAGCTGGATGCTAGCCGCTCATGCCAACCTTCAGGCCATCCATCGACAGATTGACGAGTTGCACACCCAATTTTTGCTGGCGCAGGGACTTGCCAGTACGTTGATCATCGTTTTCTCCTTTTTAGCCGTGCGGTGGATTGGCAATCGGTACGAACAGCAACTGGAAGGAGAAAAAAACGAGTTAGCCGATGAGGTAAGGACCCTGAATGCTAATCTGGTTCTATATCAGACAAAAGTCGAAAATGAGCCGTCCGTACCCGCGGTGGATGAGCCAGGCATCCAGACGGACGACACGAGCCCTAGACGTCGGATTCTCACCTATTGGAAAGACGAGCTGGTCGTGATTCCCACCGATCAAATAGCCTATTTTTATACCGCTAATTCGCTGACCTACATCTACTGTCAGGATGCCAAAGTTTATACCAGTCCAGCAAGCTTGGATGAGTTACAGAAGGGATTGGATGCGGACCAGTTTTTTCGGGCCAATCGCCAGTTTCTGATCGCCATCCGGGCTATCGACAGGATCTTCCAGTATGGCAAGAATCAGTTGAAAATTACCATTGCCCCCCAGCCGCCGGAAGATATTCTGATCAGCAAGAACAAAGTCGCCGAGTTCAAGCAGTGGCTCAACGGTTAGCTGATGGCGGTTAACGGTTATCATCATGTAGCTGTCAAGTCGATGATATGTTCTTATTTGGCGTTGGTACAATAAGGGCCCTATTTCAGTTGGCACTTGATTGTTTTAAAAATAAAATACATCATAAAATTTATTCTCAAAATACCCTCCCATCTGAGACGAAGAGAGATTTGCGTATCGATAATTCGGGCGTTTGATGCACCAAAGATAACCGACGCTTTCACTGATTCAGTTACTACATTAGTCTAGTTTACGAATCGTCAATGAAGCGGATTAATTACTTCATTTAGGGAAACGTCAGGTTAATACGAAAAAGGGCTATCCCATTGGGAAAGCCCTTTCCAAAATCTATTTTCTTAACCTAAACGAATCATGTTTAGCTGCCTCAAAGAGCACCTGGCGATTCATGCGTATCGAATTATTTATTCGTTAGACACACTTCCCGCATTACCTTCCTTATCCAATTCAACCAACTCGTACCCCAGCTTATCCAGCCCAGGTTTAATTTTAGCTTTATCGCCCACTACCAGGATAATTAATTTATCGGTGGAAAACCGCTTGAGAGCCAGTTCGCCAACCTGTTCACGGGTTAATGTGCTGAGGATCCTGGTCTGTTGTTCAACAAAATCAGCGGGTAGATTATACTCCAGAATCTGACCTAAAAACTGGGCCTTCTGAAACGGCGTTTCGTAGCGGAGGGCGTCGCGCTGACCGACCGAATTTTTGGTAAAGTTTAGTTCTTCGGCGGTAATGCCCTGTTGCGCATATTGGTTGATTTCTTTGACAAACTCAACAAGGGCGCTGTCGGTCACGGCTGCTCGAACGCCCGCCTGGGCCGTGAACGGTCCGGGCAGATACGTACTGGAAAAGCGGGACATCGCTCCGTAGGTATAACCTTTTTTCTCACGCAGATTCAGGTTGAGTCGGCTGTTGAAGGCCCCACCCAGAATGAAGTTCGTCAGGGTGCTGCGGTAGTATTCACCCGTTGCATCATAGGGAAGGTCGGTCAGGTAACCAATCCGAATTTCCGACTGGGCTGCCCCCGGTTTATCGACGAGGTAAATACGCGTTTTTTCGGCTGCTTTCGGAACGGGTAGCGTGGGTAGGGAAACCGGTTTTGCCGCCCAGTTTTTCAGGAAGGTCAGCTTCGTCAGCATGGCTTCCTTATCCACCTCGCCCACAACAACCAGCTTCGCTACGGATGGCGAAAACTGGGTGTTATAAAACTCCTTCACGTCATCCAGTGTCAGCGTTTCTACGCTCTGCCGAGTGCCGCTAACCGGAATTGCGCGGACATTGTCGTTCCCGAACAACAGGCGATTGTAGGCTTTGTTGGCAATCACCACGGGCTGCGTGCTCTGGTTGGCGATCAATTCCAACTGCTGCTTTTTCAACCGCTCGAAGTCGGCTGGATCGAACCGGGGTTCCCCCAGTTTCTCTCGCAGAATGGCCAGTGTCGCGTCCAGGTTTTTGGTCAGCGACTCGACGGAAACGCCCATTTCTTCGGGGCCAGCAAAAAAACTAATCGAACTGCCCAGCTTTTCCAGCTGGCGCGTCAGCTCTTCGGTAGAATGACTACGGGTCGCTTCGTTAAGCAGCGAGGCCGTCAGTTGAGCTACACCCGCTTTCGACAGGTTCTGCTGAGCCAGCAAGTGGCCTCCTTTCAGCGACAGATAGAGCGTTACGGTTGGCACTTCATCCGAACGGACGCCAATCATCCGCAACCCGTTCGGAAATGTTTCCTGATAAAACGGCGGTACTTTAACCGTAGGATTAGGCCCTACGGCCGGTAGCTGACTTCGGTCGAAGGTATCGGCTGGTTTGGTATACGTCAGGCCTGTATACCCGTAATCCGGTGCCTGATAGCCCGCCGGTGACGCGGTGTAATTATCCGCATGCGTAACGATCGCTTTCTGCCCTTTCGGATACACGGTGGTGATGACGGCTTTCTTTCCTTTAATGTACTGATTATACACCCGCATAACGTCGGCTTTGGTCAGTTTACGCAAGGCCGAAAGCTCGCCGGGTAGTTGATTGGGGTTGCCGTCGAAGGTCTGGAATTCGGCCAGTCGGGATACTTTGCCCGCTACGCTGCTCAGTGAACCGATCAGATCGACTTCCCGAGAAGCCTTAAACTGAGCCAGTTCATCATCGCTCACACCCTGGCGTTCCAGTTCCAGCATACTGGCCCGTAACAGCGCTTCGGCGCTGTCCAGCTGGAAGGTAGGAAGTGGCAGGGCGATCAACGAAAACTCGCCGGCTAACTCGCTCGTGGGATGGATAACATTGACCTGTACCGCTTTCTGGGTTTTCACCATACGCTGGTAGAGTCTGGAGGTTTTGCCCCCTCCCAGCACGGCCGCCAGCGCGTCGAGCGCCACTTCGTCGGGGTGATGGCGGGGAACGGTTGGGTAGGTCAACCGTAGCATCGGAAATCGAACATTATCCTCGTAGGAAACGTAGCGGTCTGCCGTCAGTACGGGCGTAGGAACCACCGTCTTTTTTACGGCCGGTCCCCGGTTGATAGGCCCAAAATACCGTAGCGCCAGCCGGACTACTTCCGCCGGAGTCACGTCACCACCCACTGTCAGTACGGCATTGTTAGGACCATACCAGCGTTTAAAGAAGTTCTTCAGGTCGTCTACACCTACCCGGTTCAGGTCTTCTACGTAACCAATAGTCAGCCATGAGTAAGGATGCCCATAGGGATACAGCGTTTTGGCAGTCACTTCTTCGGCCAGTCCGTAAGGCCGGTTGTCGTAATTCTGACCGCGTTCGTTTTTAACCGTAGCCCGCTGAATCTCGAATTTTTGCTGGGTAACCGCGTCCAGCAGAAAACCCATCCGGTCGGCTTCCAGCCAGATGGCTCGCTCCAACTGGTTGCTGGGTACCGTTTCAAAATAGTTGGTGCGGTCGCGGTTCGTCGTTCCGTTCAGCGTACCACCCGCCTGAGTCACCAGCTTGAAATGTTCGCCGTTAGCGACGTGATCAGAGCCCTGGAACATCATGTGCTCGAAAAAATGAGCGAAGCCCGATTTCCCGATTTCTTCCCGAGCTGATCCTACGTGGTACGTTACGTCGACGTGGACCAGCGGATCAGAGTGGTCTTCATGAACCACTACCGTTAGCCCATTGGGCAGTACGTACTTTTCGTAAGGGATAAGGAGGTCGCTTCCTTTTCGGGTTACTTTTTCGATCAATTTGGCTTGTGAAAAGGCAGCCTGAGTCGTCAGGCACCCGACCAGCAGGCTGAGCCATAGACTTCGTTTAACGTAATGCATGCGGTTTGAGTCGTGTTTGTTTTGCTATCGCTTTTGTCCTGGCGTCGGGCCGGGGGGGGCGGAGCCAGGACAAAAAACACCGATTTTAGCTCGTTCGTATTTAATTTCAGATAGCCTGTAGGAGATGGGAATGAATCAATAGGCCTGGCGACCTCTGTCCAGAAAGGAGACAAAATTAGCCGGATCATAATCGGCTCCCTGAGGCTGCACCAGCGGTTTGCCATCAGGCCCCAGGAGTACATAAAACGGTTGCGAATTGGCATTAAATCGGCTGGCCTGCAAATCGCTCCATTGGTTGCCAATCGTTTTGATTTTTTTACCACTGAAACTAGATACACGCTGCTCCGTTTCGGGCAATTCGGTCTTATCATCAACGTAAAGTTGAATCAGTACGTAGTCTTCCCGCAGGCGCTTGAGCACTGCCGGATCAGGCCAGACGGTGGCTTCCATTTTCCGACAATTGACGCAGGCATGGCCGGTAAAATCGACCAATACAGGTTTTCCCACTGATTTCGCGTAGTTCATTCCTTCTTCGTAATCGAAAAAAGCGTTCAGGCCCAGGGGCGCGTGAAACAGATCGTCGTATTTCTTAGCCGTTGGCGAGTGGGCCGTTTCGTTGGTCACGCCTGACTGGGTCATTCCTGACTGGGTCAGCCTTTGCGTATATAAATCAAAATCCTGGGTCTGCTGAGGAGGTAGAAAAGCGGCTACAGCTTGCAGAGGGGCACCCCACAGACCTGGCACCAGGTAAAGAGCGAAGGCCAACGACACAATGGCCATGAAGAGCCGAGGTACTGAGATACGGGTCGTGGGGCTGTCGTGGGTAAACTGCAATTTACCCAGTAGATAAAAGCCCAGCATCCCAAAAATGATGACCCACAGCACCAAAAAGACTTCCCGGTCGAACCACTGCCAGTGATACGCCAGATCGACATTCGACAGAAACTTCAGCGCCAGCGCCAGTTCCAGGAAGCCCAGGGCGACTTTTACGGAGTTGAGCCAACTCCCCGATTTGGGCAGGGAGGCCATCCAGGAGGGAAACAGCGAGAACAAGGTAAAGGGCAGCGACAAGGCCAGGGCAAAGCCAAACATACCCACGGCAGGGCCAATAAGCTGCCCCATTGACGCGGCCTGTACCAGCAGGGTACCAATGATGGGACCCGTACAGGAAAAAGAGACCAGGGCCAGTGTTGTGGCCATGAAGAAAATGCCCAGCAAGCCGCCCTGATCGGCCTTGGCGTCCATTTTGTTCGCCCATGACGTAGGTAGAACGATCTCGAAGGCCCCAAAAAACGAAGCAGCAAAGCCGATCAGCAGCAAAAAGAAGGCAAAATTGAAGAGGCCATTGGTCGATAGGTCGTTCAGGGCATCGGCTCCGAAAAGGACCGTAATCAGCAATCCCAATGATACGTAGATCCCAATGATCGATAACCCATAAATCAGCGCATGGCGGATACCCTGCGCCCGGCTTGCCGATCGTTTGGTGAAAAAGCTCACCGTCATGGGCAGGAGCGGAAAAAGGCACGGCATGAGAATGGCCGCAAAGCCACCCAGTAAACCCGCTACAAACGTGACCCAGAGGGATGGCGTAACGGCTTCCTGAGGACCTAGGCCTGTCGAGGAAGGGGTAGCGGATATGGTCGTTTGCGCTACCGTATCCGCTACTGTAGCCGACTCCTCAATTGGTGAAAACTCCAGTCCTTCCGTAGAGAGCGTATCCTGCCCCCAAGCTGTCTGAGGACCGCCGACCAGGAGCGCTACCGCCAACAAACAGGGCATTAGCCAGCGCCAACCAGAAAACAGAAATTGATGCGTAGTCATGTGGTTCATTATTTTATGGATACACTGAAGGGGATTTCGTCGGGCGGTAGGCACTGCTTGTCGTTGCAGACCATGTACTCAATTGTTCCTTTCACAACCTGGGGGTTTTTGCCGGTCAGTTTAACTTTCTGCTGAAAGATGACTTCCTTTTCGAAATAGCTCACTTCCATGTTGAATACCTTTTCCATTCGGGTGATGGGCTTCGGTTCCTGTGCCGTTCCCTGTAAGGCGTAGGCACCAGGATCGAAGGAAATCGTCGTTTTGACCGGGCCTCCTTCGCCCACGTGCTGCGAATACACATGCCAGCCCGGATCAATGGTAGCCTTCAAAAAAATGACAGCCTCCGTAGCACTTGTTTTCCGGGCTGCGTAACTCCATTTTACTGGTTTTAATACCTGCGCCTGAACGGCATAACCGGCGAGCAGCATCAGACTTGCGAATACTAGTGTTTTCATCAGTAGGTTTCTTTCGTTAAAAGCGTTAGCGAATTAGCAATTTCTGTCATCCCGACGCAGGAGGGATCTTTGGGTGATTCTATAGAGTTGTTCGTTTCCGAAGATCCCTCCTGCGTCGGGATGACAAAAATTATCATAAGTAGCTCTTGGTTAGGCAATTAATCACAGGCCACATCAGCTGAGCAACGGGTTCGCTAATCGGCTAATGGGTCGATAATCGAGGAACTGCACGTCTGGGGAGACGTAAGCCGGTTTGAGGGGTTCGGCGCGAACCAGATCCGTGCTCAAATATTTTTTGTTACTGTCGCAAAGGATGGTGACTACGACGGCATTGGCTCCCAGCTGGCTTTGTACCTGAATCGCACCGATCAGGTTGGCCCCCGACGAGATACCTACCGCCAGCCCCATATCCGTCGCCAGTTTCTGTGCCATCAGGATCGCATCGCCATCGGATGCCTGCACAACGGCGTTCAACTCCGCCAGCTTAACCAGGTCCGGAACGTACTCATCGAACAGCCCCTGAATCCGGTGCGAACCGGTTTTGTAGCCAACGGAAAGTGTTGGCGATTCGGCGGGTTCCAGCGGATGCACCTGAATCGCCGGGTTGCGTCGTTTCAGGTAGCGACCCACGCCCATAACGGTTCCTCCGGTACCAACACCCGCCACAAAGGCATCCGGTGAGCAATCGATATTCTGCAGTTGCAGCCAGATTTCGCGTCCCGTAGTCAGGTAATTGGCTTCCGCGTTGAACTGATTAGCAAACTGGCGAGGCAGAAAAATGCAAGAATCATTGGTCGCCATTTCCTCCGCTCGTCGCTGCGCCCCCCGAAAACCGCCTTCTTCCTTGGTAAACAGTTGAATGTCGGCCCCCAGACTGCTAATAATGTCCATGCGCTCCTGACTCATGCCAGCGGGCATAAGAATCGTAACGGGGTGGCCCAAGGCTCGTCCGACGGCAGCAAACGAAATACCCGTGCTGCCACTGGTCGCTTCTACAATGCGGTCGCCTGGCTTGATTAGTCCTTCCCGGTAAGACTGATGCAGGACGTGCAGGGCCATGCGATCTTTGATACTGCCCGTCAGGTTATAGTGTTCGCACTTTACGTAGAGCGAACGCGGTTCCCCCCGGTACGTATACACCAATTCCAGCATGGGCGTATTGCCAATCATGTGCCAGAGGTGCGCAAATTTCTCCCGTAGGCGGGGCGTCAAGTCAGGCGGTGCTGTCTCCGTGAGCATGTTGATGGAAAGTAAAGGCAATAGAGGAGCTGTACCCACAAAAAAGGGCAGCGATAGATGACAGGAAAAGGAATAGATCCCCCTTACCGACCTAAGCCGGTAAGGGGATGCAATTAAGGTTTGGGGTCCAGCAGTTCGGCCAGCTTTTTATGCAGTTGTTCGCCCCGTAGGTTTTTCGCCACAATTTTGCCGTTCTGATCCAGCAGAAAACTGGTTGGGACCGCTTTGATTACGTACGGACTTAATATGTCGCTCTTCCAGCCTTTCAGGTCCGACACATGATACCAACTCAGGTTATCGGCCTGAATGGCTTTTTCCCACAGGTTCTTTTTGGTGTCGAGCGAAACGCCGATAATCTCAAAGCCCTTGTCGTGAAACTTCTGATAAGCCGCTACTACGTTCGGGTTTTCTTTCCGGCAGGGACCACACCAGCTCGCCCAGAAATCAACCAGTACGTATTTTCCTTTGATCGACGAAAGACTAACCGCTTTACCGGTGGTATCGGCCAGCGTAAAGGCTGGGGCAGGCCTACCAATCCCCACTTTTTCCAGATCGCTCATCAGTTGCCGCATCTGCTGACCGTAGTACGAATTTTTCACGGCTGGCGACAGCTGAGCATAAATGGCCGGTAGTTTATCGGTTTCGGGCTCTACCGAGTAATAACTCATGGACAGAAAAGAGCTAACGACTGAGTTAGGATGCGTTCGAATGAATAGTTGGGTAAGACTATCCGCCCGGGAAAACTGGTACCGAATGGCTGCGCTTTGCTGCTTGGCCAGACTGTCGGGTAATTTGTCGGTAGGATTGGCTTTCATAGCCGCGTATTTCCTGTCAATCGCGTTCAGTTTGGTAAAAACCTCTGTCTCCAGTTCCCGGCGGTGCTGTCTCCAGAGTGTTGTCTCTTCGGAACCGTCAACCAGGGCCTGACCAAGCGAATCCTTCACAGCTTTGATCGTAACTGGCTGTGGCGTCAGGAAGAAAGGAAGAAACTGATTGCGGTTGGAAGCCAGACTGATCGACGCCGTTCCTTCATGATCGAGCGACCCTTTAAACGAAAACGTACCATCCGCGCTGATCACGGAATCCTTCACCCATTCCTCACTTTTTTGGTGATTGAAATAGATTTTCTCGTTTTTTAACCCTTTTATTTCCCCTTTTACCAGATAAGACTTTGCGGGACTACTGGGTTTGGGCTGGGCCCATCCATGCGTAGTCAAGGCGGCTGCGAAAGCCAGGAATATGAGTTGTTTTTTCATAAAATTCGATGTCGAAATGAATTAAAACGGGGTAAGTAGCATCAACCAAGGCAGTTCGTAAAGGGCCTTAGAATGTATAGCCTGGGTTCTGGGTCAGGTTCGGGTTGGCAAGCCCCTCGGCCTGTGGAATGGGATACAGCACGGCAGTTGGTTTCCAGCTCGGCTTTTTCGGAGCTAGTACCGCGTCGGCCCGGCCCGTACGTTTGAGGTCGAACCACCGATGGCCCCACTCGGCTACTAACTCGATGCGCCGTTCCTGCTCAATGGCCAGCAGCACACCGGCTTTATCCAGTGTCGTGTCCAGAGCTGCCAAACCAGCCCGGCTGCGGATGACGTTCAGATCCTGAAGAGCACCGGTCAGGTTGCCTTGCTGCGCCCGCGCTTCGGCCCGGATCAGATATTGTTCGGCCAGGCGCAACATCGTCAACTGCTCCGTTACGGTTGCGTTCGATTTGACCTTGTACTTATACGGATAACTATAGGTTTTCCCCTGATACGTAATGCTATTGACCCAGGCCGCTTTCCGCTTATCGGTTGGCTCAAATGCGCCGGGCAACTCGTCGGTGTAGATATACAATGGGTTTGCCGTAGCCGTTGCTGCCGGAATGGTCAGGGCACCAACGAAGGTATTGTTGTTGGCGAGTACAGGAGCCAGCTGCCAGATCGCTTCACTGCTGTTTTTAAGGAAAACGCCATTCGGATCACTCACCAGACTATACGTGCCGCTACCAATCAGGGCGGTCGCCTTAGCTTCCGCATTGGCCCAGTCCTGGGTGTAGAGATAGGCACGGGCCAGCAAAGCGGTTGCTGCCCATTTATTGGGTCTTCCCTTGTCTCCGGCAGTAACGTAGGCCGTTGGCAGTATACTTTCGGCTTCGGTTAAGTCTTTACTGATCGACTGGTAGACCGTTGCCTGCGCCGTGCGGGGTAATTTGGCGTTTACCTGGTAATCCGTCGAGGTCACCAGCGGCACATCCCCGAACAGATTGGTCAGGTAAAAATAGTTGAACGCCCGAATGAGTTTCGCTTCACCCAGCAACTGGTTCTTAGTCGCCGTAGATACCCCTGTAGAGGCCGTCAGGCCTTCAATGGCGGCATTGGCGTAATAGATGTATTGATAGCCTGAAGTCCAGAAATTAAAAAAATATGGACTTGCCGAAATGAGCGTGTTCGTACTAAACGCGTTGTAATCCGTCGAGGGAAAATACAACAGTTCGTCGGCCGACATCCCGGCCGCCATGGTCACCAGGCCATTGTCCAGATAATAAGCGTTCGACACAAGCATCTGCGAGTAAATGCCCGTGATGGTTGAGGTCGCTACCAGATCCCCACTAAATACCTTGTCGCTGGCAGCCAGCGTTGGCGACGGGTCAATATCCACGTACCGTTCACAGGCCGTATTGCAGAGCATCAGAGACGCCAGCGATGCAAAAACAAGTTTATTGATTTTCATAGTGACTGTTGCGGTTGGGTTAAAACGTCAGTTGGATACCGCCCGTCAGCAGGCGGAGTGGAGGTAGAGCAGCGCCCTGGGTTTCAGGGTCCAGGCCGTTGTATTTAGTGAAAGTCAGTAGATTCTGACCCTGTACGTACAGCCGACAGCTCTTGAGCTTAGCGCGGCTGATCCAGTCGGCGGGTAGTGTATACGATACCGACAGCGTTTTGAGCCGGATAAAGGAAGCGTCGCTTACCGTAGCGTCCGATTGAGCATAGTTTACATAAGCTGCATAAGCTGCCGTGGTTGCCTGCGTTGGTCGGGGCACGCTAGCCGTTGGGTTGTCAGCACGCCAGTAATCGATCATACCCGCATCGTGGTTGTAGAGCGATCCGGGCGTGGCAAACGAATTGATCCCCCGGAAGCTTCGGCCCTGCTGCCGAACAGCCTGAAAGAAAACATTGATTTCCCAGCCTTTATACCGCAAACTGTTGTTAAGACCGCCATACGCCGTTGGTAATCCTTTCATAATAGCCTGTCGGTCATTGGCGAATGAAATGACGCCGTCACCGTTCAAGTCCTGTACGGTTGCTAGTCCGGTCGTTGGATCGATGCCCGTGTAGTGATAGCCCAAAACAACGGATGTAGGCTCACCAAGAACATATAGCGTACGGTAGGATGAACTGGTCAGACCTGGAAAATCAACCAGGCTGCTCTTGGCAAAGGTCAGGTTGGCCGACGTACTCCAGTTCAGTTTGGTAGTCCGGATATTGACCGTATTCAGTTCGAGTTCCAACCCTTTATTTTCAACCAGGGCCGGAAAATTCGCCTGGTAGCCTGTAAAACCGGTTTGCGAGGGTAGCGTATAGTTGACCAGTTGATTGCCCGTACGGTTCTGATAATAGCCAGCCGTCAGCAGAATCCGGTCCTGTGCAAATCCCAGTTCGAGGGCTGCTTCGAGTTTGCGCACCCGCTCCCAACTGTAGTCTGGATTATTGAGGTTGGTCGGGTACAAACCGGGTTGCCCCTGGTAGGTATAAAAGGCCGAGCTATACGTAGATAAATACTGATAATCACCGATTTGATCATTGCCCGTTATGCCGTAGCTGCCCCGCAGTTTCCCGTAGGAGAGAAACGGTATCGCGTTTTTAACGAAGGCCTCCTGTCCGAACAGCCAGGCAGCACCAATGGCGCCAAAGTTGCCAAACCGATTATTAGGGCCAAATCGGCTGGAACCATCCCGACGAAACGTCGCATTCAGGATGTATTTTTCGGACAGATTATAATTCAGCCGACCGAAAACCGACTGGTATTTGTATTCCGCATACCGGCTGTTCTGAACGCTCAATGCTCCGGCAGCGGCTATAGAGCCCAGCAGCGCATCATTGGTATAATTCGTTCCACTGATCCACTGGGCATCGCTCAGGTTCTGTTGCCAGGTTCCTCCCACCAATGCCTGCAACCGACCCAGTCCAAGATTGACGTTGTAATCCAGTTGCGGTTCGATGATGTAGTTTTGCGAGGCATTGTTGGCAAAGTAGGCATATCCCCTGGGGGCGGTAGCTGGATTTTGAGACGAGGCAGGTACTTTTTCCAACTGATTCATGCTGATTCGGCTGTAGCCCAGGCTGGTCTTCAGATTTAAGCCGGGGCGAATCCGATACTGAAGTACTGCGTTGCTCACCAGGTTCAGGGTCGTACTGTTGTTGGGTCGTTGTAGGTACGAATATGGATTGGTTTTACCCGCTCCCCAGTAGAGGGACCCATCGGCAGTGTAGGCCGGATAATTGGGTGGCAGATTAATGGATAGCGTCAGGTCGGTTGGGATCAGTTTGGTATCGGTCGAGGAGTAGCTGCCGGAGAAGTTGAGCCGGAATTTTTCGTTGGCCGAATTATGATCGACGTTAAAATGGGCACTGGCCCGGCTTAGACCGAAATCGCCTGGATAAATCGTACCTTCCTTTCGATAGGCTCCCCCGAGCAGAAACCGCGTGCTGACATTTCCTCCCGAAACAGAGACCTGGGCTTCTGTCACATGGGCGGCATTACCAATCAACTCCTTCTGCCAGTTGGTGTAGGCTGTTGTGTCCCAGGTCATCAGGTCGGGCGCGTTGCTGGCGGTGGGCGTTACGCCGTCGTTGACAAACGCTTGTCGGCGCATGGCAAGGTATTGCTGCGTATTGAGCATGGGCATTGTCCGCGTGGCCCGGCCTACCCCTGAGTACACATTCACATCGAAAACGGTACGCCCTGCTTTGCCTTTTTTGGTGGTGATCAGCACAACACCGTTGGCTCCGCGTGAACCATAGATCGCTGTCGCGTCGGCATCCTTCAGAATTTCAATGCTGGCAATATCGGCCGGATTGATGCTATTCATCGGACTCTGTGCTACGTCGCCAGTGGCTCCGAACACGCCGAACTGATTCAGGGAGTTGGGGGCCTGGTTGAAGGATGAACCCTGCTGCGGAGCCCCTATGGTAAAGGGAACACCATCAATGATATAGAGTGGTATGCGGCCGCTGGTAACGGAGTTCAGGCCCCGAATCTGCACGTTAACCGTTGAGCCTGGCAATCCGCTCGGACTGGTTACGACCACGCCCGCAGCCCGCCCCGCCAGGGATTGCAACGCATTCGTATTCGGTTGCTGGCTCAGAATGTCGTCCCCTATTTTGACAACCGAACCTGTCAAATCGCGCCGGGTAGACGTACCGTAGCCAATGACGACGGTTTCATTCAGCGTATTGTCCGCAGGCTGTAACGCCACGTTGATAACACTCTCCCGTTCTACTTTAATCGACTGGGTGGTGTAGCCAATGAAGCTGAACCGCAGGGTGACCCCCTGGGGAACACTCATTCGGTACTGGCCTCGGTTGTCAGTTACCGCCCCCATAGGCGTACCACCAGCCACGATATTGACCCCCGGTATACCTTCTCCCGTGCTGGCATCGGTCACCCGGCCACTCACCGTAACGTCAATCCGACTGTCGACCGATGCTCTGGCATTGATCGGAGTCACAGTGGTCATTTTTTTGAGGATGATGTAGTTCCGGCGGATACTATAGTCGATTTGTAGCGGTTTCAGTAGCCGGTCCAGTAGCGTTGTCAGATTTTCATTACGGGCGTCGATCGATACGCGTTGGGGTTTCTCGATGAGCGAAGGCACATACGTAAATTTCGCCCCCGTCGCTTTCTCGATTGCCAGGAGGGTCGCTGGCAGGGGTTGATCCTGAATCGTCAACGTTATGTTACGTTCCAGTAGGGCCTGTCCCAGGCCGTCGAACGCCAGTGCCGTGCTGGCAAAAAATAGAGTCAGCCCAATGGGAAATGCCGCTAGTTTCATACAGTGAAGTAGTAAGTTTCGGCGAGGTATCGCTTTTTTCATCGTAGATTTACACGTGTTGTTTTGGTGATACAAGGCAATACAAAGCCCGTCGCCCGGTTTTCGGGTGTTCAGATGGTCGCACATACTGGACGGGTTTACTTTAGGCTGGTGGTGCTGGTAACACCATCAGCTTTTTCTTATACGGGAAAAATTAGGGTGATTCACAGCCTTTTCCCGAAATAACGATTTGGGTCTCAACCACTTCAAAGCGAGCTCCAATTGTCTCGCAGATGATGCTTAACTTGTCGAACAGAGGTTCATCGCCCAGGGGGGCCGTCACCAGGCAATGCTGCATAAGTTGCTGATCGAAAACAATGGGGATGTTGTAGGCCTGCTCAAGAATTTTCAGCGCTACTGGAACCGGTGTATTGACAAAGTTGAAGCGGTTTTCCCTCACGGGCGTATTGATAACGACTGGCTGGTCAACCAGAGACTTACTTAACCGTTCCCGATCTCGCTCAAATACCACCTGTTGATTGGGGGTAACAATGACCGACTGCGGTTGATAACTCGTCTGCTGCTGCGCTCGTTTCCATTCCGATTCGGCAAACACGGATACTTTTCCCGACAACACCTTGACGATAACCCGGCCCCCACCGGTGGGAGCGTTGACCGTGAACTGAGTACCCAAAACCCGGGTGACTGAGCCATTGGCGTACACCAGAAAGGGCTGATCCGGTCGACGAACAACCGAGAAGGTAGCCTCACCCGTTAAGTACACGTCGCGGGTGGCGGCCGTAAAGCGGGCGGGGTACCGAAGTTCACTGCCCGATTTAAGTTGAATCAGGCTGCCATCGTCAAGCCTGACAGTCGTGCCCTTCGCGGTCAGAAACGCTGGTTCGTTTGCCGAAACGGGCGTATCTGATCGGGTAACAATTGTTGGCTGCTGTTGCCAGAAAATTCCTACACCAACCAGCAGTAAAAGGGAGACCGTAGCCGCAATAGCGAACCGATTTGTCCATCCCCAACCCCTTGATGAAGGGAGAGGTTTTACTACAGCCGATTGAGGTAGATCCAAGTACTGACGAGTCAGTTCAATACAGGCCTGAATGTCGGCATCGGTGATGGGACGGTTTTTTACCTTCAGCGCCAGCACCACTTCCCGGGCCTGGCTTAGCGTGGTTGCCTGATCCGCGTGGTTAGCCAGCCAACCCTTCCAATACTGCTCCCGTTCCGGCGTTGGGTGCAGGACCCAGTCGCGAAAGGATTCCTGCCAGACGAGTTCTTCCAGCGTAACGGGGGTAAAATCGGATGGGTTTTGTTGCATCATACCTTCGATAGCAGAAAACCGAAGGCAGATACCATTCAACGTCGAAAAATTTTTACATTTTTTTCGAAATGCCAAAGAGTCTTCGGCTTTAAGACTCTTCCCGCCATTGGCCCCGCAGCTTTTTAAGGGCCATTTGCAGCATATTCGAAACTGTCTGGGGCGTTATCTGCATCGTCTGCGCAATCTGATCCCGGTCCATCTCCTGAAAGTATTTCAGGTAAATCACTTCCTTTTGCCGATCGGGCAGTTCGTCCAGCAGTTGCTGCATCTGGTGGGCTTTCAGGCGGGCACTTTCAGAATGGATTAGATTCTCCTCGACCGTATATTCAACTGAAAAGTCAGGCTGAGTTGCCAGATCGGTCTGTAGCTGATTCATTTGCCAGACGCGGTAGATGCGTCGGCGCAGAATTACAAACAGATAGGGTTTTACCTGCACATCCGTTCGTAGGGTGTGCCGCCGTTCCCATAAATCCAGGAACACATCCTGGATGCAGTCTTTGATCAGGTCGTCGTCTTTGGAGAATTTAGTACCGTAGTGGTAGAGTTCCTTGAAACAGCGTTTCATCAGCACATCCAAAGCGGCATCATCCCCTTCGATCAGGCGAAGCCAGAGCGTCGAGTCATCATCGGAAAAGCCACTACGGAAAATATTCATAAGTGGATCATAACCAATTCGAGCGAGTTTCGACTTCGGTTAACGAATGAATTAGCAAAATACTTTAAAAGTAAATATATAAAATGAGCGCCAAAACATTGCCATTTAGCGCATTTGTCCGTTTTATTTCGCGGAGAGGAAAGAATGGATAGCCGTAGCGATGATGGGTGCAGCTTTAGTAAGCTGGTCAGGATATGTAGTTGGCCTTGGTTACCGAGTCAGCAAAATCAAGCGACGAGCTAGTAGCTAGCATTTGATTGTGTTGACTTCCTGTTTCTCAGAATACGATCCCAACTGAGAAGAAAGGGGGCTCGTCTGCCTGAATCTTGATCGGGGCGATGTTTAATAGATTGTTAGCTACTGGGTAAGCATGGTTTGAATAGGTGCCCTGTTCCCGATTCTTGAATGCCTCGTCAAACACACATGTTCCGTCACTAAAGTTCTTCGTAGGAGTTAAATTGAAGCGGCCTGCCGTTAAATCTGCTTAAACTTTCTTCAGTCAACTATAGCAAGTCCAGGTTTTTGTGCGTCCTGTAATTAACAGTCTTTTACCTGTATGAACCGGGACGATTACCCAGGCAGGTCGTGGATGCGGCTTTAAAATTATTGATAATTGTCACATTGATATTTTAGCAAATGTCCTCTCTGCCCCCTAAACGGGCGCTCTACCTTTGCTATTATTAAAAAAATCATACCATGAAAAAATCAATGTTGATCTCAGGAATCGCCATTATAGCCGTGGCTTCCTACATTGCAAATGTAAAAGCCGCAATGGCGACCGATAGGCCAGCAAAGGCTGCTCCTATACAGAACGCTGAACAGGATTCAATGGCATTAAAGGTTGTGAACGACTTCTTTGACAGCTTCAAAAAAGGGGCTACACCGGATGAAATCGCGGCAAAGTTCGACGTGAATGCGGACTATTTCATCCCCGGTGATACGAAGAACGTGCCTTGGATCGGCCACAGGACCGGTCGGGACGCAATCAAAGAAAGCTTCCGCCTGCTGAGAGAGAACATCCAACCTGAAAAGCTAGTCTTTACGGATATGCTGGCCAAAGGTGACAGGGTCGTAGTGCTGGGGTACCTTGAATCACGCATGAAGAAGAACAACAAACAAATGAAGTCGGAGTTTAGTATTGATATTGTGGTGAAGAACGGCCTGTTGACCCGCTACCACCTGCTGGAAGACTCGTTCGAAGTTTCGGATAAAGCAAAATAATACGCATCAGGTAACGAATCGTTTAAATGAACAGGCGGTTCTGTAAAGGGCCGCCTGGTTCATTTTTATACCTTTTCGGTTGCTGATCGGGGTAAACGAGAATCTGTTTCAGCTATGATCAGCCGACTTATCCCGGTGACCCCCGTTTGGCTGAAGGGTTTCTTTTAACACCCTGCTTCCTGACACGGCTCAGGGTTTCGCGCGTCAGCCCCAGGAAGGAAGCGATCATATATAAGGGGACGCGGCTGTACAGCGTCGGGTACGTCTGCACAAATTTTTCATAACGTACTTCAGCAGGCTCGCTGATGTTGCTGAAGATTCTGTTCTGATGAGCCTCAAAGTTTTTGGCGGTAAGCGCTTCGATGATCAGCTTGAAATTGGGCGCAGCGGCAAGCAATTCATCCCATTTTTCTTTAGAGAACCGGATTAGTTCACTGTCCTCAAGTGCTTCGATGTAACAAGTTGAGGGTTGCCCGGACATGAAGCTGACAAAGTCCGAGATCCACCAGTTGTCTATGGCGAATCTCAATACATGTTCCTGTTTGTCAGCCCCTATACGGAATAAACGGAAACTCCCTTTAGCGACGAATCCGATAAAATCACTTACCTCCCCTTCTTCGAGCAGGTATTGCTTTTTCCGGACCCTTTTCTGTACCGCGGCATTTGCAACCAATTCTAGTTCTTCCGGCGTCAGCTTCCCTTTTTGATGAAGATAGTCTATAAGTGTTGCCAACATTCGAACGGCTTTTTAACAACGTATGCTACTGATTGAGCCGCGGTGGCGGACCACTGGACAGAGATTAAAGTTACCTAAAAGCCCCCACTAAAAAGTAGCGACGAGTCAATTTTTCGGCCGCTTGGCACATCGATACGGTTCGCCCGTACGGGTACCTACCGATTACCTATGCCCATGGCCATCATCGCAGATAATTGATCACCACCAGGCTCGTCAGGGCTATCCACAACAAGGCCGCCCGTAAGTTGATCACACTATCCCAGCGCTGCTGTAATTGCCGCGTAGTATCCAGTATCTTGCCATCTTTTACGGCTTCGACCAGCAGGTCATTAACGGGTTTGGAGATCGTCACGTAAATCAACAGATGGACCAGCAAAGCGGCTAAAGCTACGAGGGCTAATGGCCCTGAGAGCGTTTGAAGACCAGCTACTATACCCTGCAAGAGGGTTGTTGCTATCGCCGTAACGCCAATAACGGGCATCCGGGCGTCGGCCACTTGGTGGAAATGACCCATCAGATCGGCTATGGAGGATTCCTTACTGTTAGCCGCAGCTTTTTTGCCTACCAATGCAAAAAACACATCCGTACCGAATACAATGGCAGTGGTGACGATCGCTACACCATTTAGAATAGAAAATAATACAGAATACATACGGGGCTAGCGTTTAGGTTTTGCTTGGCATAAAAGTAAGGTTGTGATCAACATATAGATCGCCGTAAGGCCATGGATCAGTAGATGTGTTACATCGTGCAGACCGTTGACGGCCAGGATGGTCAGACAGTCGGATACGGGGATAATGATGGCTGCGCCAAAGGCGAAGGCCGTTTCACGGGGTTTCCTGGGGATTAGGAATAGGAGCACCACCAAGCCCGCAAATATATCCCGGATGCCTTTGACCCAGCCATACGCCATGGCCTCTTTAGTCGAGGCAAGCGGAATACCAAATCCTTCCGCGCCAACCTTAGGAGCCACGATAAACCGTAAGCCCAGGAACATAATGCCCACCGCAGCCAGCGCCGTGAGCCAGTAGGAGGCCGAACGGGCCCCCCAGAAATGGATTGGTTGTGAGTTCATTTGCTTTCAAGAGTTTGTTTAAGCAAATGTCCCCCGGCTATCTTTTATAGTCATTCACCCAGGTTAATTAATGCGGCCGGGTGTCTCTTTTGCGGATTCGGGATAAGGACTGGGGTTTAATGCCTACATAGGATGCGATGTAGTATTGTGGCACTCGCTGACTGATCTGTGAAAATGTATGCAGGAAGCGTTGATAGCGCAGCTCTGGCGACTCCTTATAAAAGGAAGATAGCTGCTGGAGCACCGAGACAAACACCTGTTCAATACCCAGTCGGCCCAGGCGCTCCCCCTGCTGGAGCGCCTGATACAGTTGTTGCAGCCCCTCATAGCTTACTACATATAGGGAGGTGTCCTCCAGGGCCTGGATATTTTTACTGGATGGCGCTTGAGGCAGGAAGCTCTCATACTCGCAGACAAACTCGCCCTCCCGGCTGAAATAATAGGTACCCTCCTGGCCATCCTCATTGATGTAATACCGAACTAATCCGGTCTTTATCAGTGCCACTGAACGACAGACCTGGCTTTCCCGCAAAAAGTGCTCTCCTTTTTTGAGGTGTTTTTCAGTAAAAAGCTGTGTTACCAACTGCGCTTCATCCTCCGACAGGCTGATGATTTGGCGGATGGTGTCGAGTAGAAATTGCATCTGGCGTAAGGGTTAAGACAGACCAAGGGTAGACCAGCAACGGTTACGGAAGCGGTTTTTAATTAGTAACTGCTCATCGTAAATAACCCTCATTTTTAAGGCAAAAGGGGATTCTGCTGTTCGTAAAATAGACATTAGCTAGAGAGCTAGTGTTAACAGCTGGTATCGACTATTTGTAGCCTGCGAAAATCTTGCTAAGTTCTTTTTAACTGGGGCTGAACGATTAGTCGTGAAATTTTAACCCATCCAAAGCCTTGTCCACTTTCTTATTCGCTCCGTATAGGATGAGCCCGACCAGATCTAAGTCATCAGCCCGGTGAGAAGCTATTTCCTGCACATTCTCTTCGCCTGACTTAGTAGCAAACAGCGGGGCGGTGTAAATGCCAATGGCTAGGTCTCGCTCTCTGGCTCGTTGAAAAGCCCGTTGCAGTTTTTCTGAAGTATCAGCCTTGTAAACCAGGATGGGATGTTTCGTAAAGGGAAGAAATTTTACCCCATCCGCTGTGATAAACGCTCCGCCGTGTGTTTCGGGAAACTGGATGGCGATACTACTGGCCAAAAACGAAACTACGTTCATTTTTTGCCACGCAAGCAGATCGTCTTTAATAATAATGGCCACTTTCTGATCGTACATCGCTTATCAGGTTAAATTTAATTCCATTTGAATGTTGCAGCGTTGGTAAGGACTACTTCGGCCAACAACTTTTTGAAAACCAAGCTTATGGTATAGGTTGATAGCGGGGGTAAGCCGGGTATTGCTTTCCAGATAAAGTCTGGAGGCTCCGAGTTCTCGGGCTGCCTGGATGACGGCTTCACCAAGCCGCTTACCAATACTTTTTCCTTGCGCCTTGGGCGAAACAGCCATTTTTGCCAGCTCATACTCATAGACGGGATCATCCATTTTGATTAAGGCGCACACCCCCACCGGTTCATGTTGGTATAAGGCGACGAAAACCTTACCACCCTTGTCCAGGATATGCGTTTGGGGATTGTCCAGGACTTTATAATCCGACTCCTCCATGGTGAAGTAGGCAGAAATCCATTCCTCATTAAGGGATTTGAACTGGGCCTGATGTTGATGCTGATAGGGGATGATTTGGACGTCTTTACTTTCCCGGAGCTTTTTCTGCTCATGAACCCGTTCCAGTAACGATCGCTGATCCAGCAAAAACTCCCACTCTGCCAAGGCTTCCCATAGGTTGTGGGTGGCTTGCTGAAGGATTCCATCAATAGCCACTTCGACATCGGCAGCTTGCCATTTTACCTTTTCGGCCAGCTCGGTTCCCTGCTGGGTCAACCCGACAACGTTTTGGCGTTTGTCCTTCGACGTCAAATTGGCTTCTACGATTCCTGCCGCAACCATCTCCTTGATGATCTTGGTTACGGAGGGTTGAGAATGCCCAATTTCATCGGCTATTTCCGTTACCGTTCTTTTTCCAGCGTAGGACAGGACAAAGAAGACGGGGAACCACTTGGGCGAAAAGGCAATGTTATAGAGTTCATATATTTTAGCTGCATCCTCGGAGATTCGCATGGTAAACAGGCGGAGTCTGCTTCCTAAAGCCATCTTCCCGGTCTTTTCAAATATATCCATAGTTGATTACATAATCAGTTATGCAAATAAAGCAAAATCACTCATTATATACAAGTTGAGTGAATTATCGGTCAGTATACTATCACTTAAGTGGGCAATCAGTAAAATAGGTAGTTACACCTTTATGCCAATGGCTATGTTTGCTCAATGTACCGGTTCCAGGGCAACGGCGTATCGGTTTGTTAGCCAGTTACCCGTGAAAATGATGTTCATGGCCGCTTTTTGCTGGGCGTTATCAAACTGCTGCTTTAGTTCGTCTTCAATTTTCATAAATGCAACGATTGCTTAGTCCGGCTTTTGGGTAGAACGACTCATTGAACAAATAAGATCCATGGATTTATATTTCATGGATCTTATTTGTCTTAAGCTCGAACGCTGCTTTCCCCAAGACGGATTTTTTGAGTGTGACTAGGGGCAGTATCCGGTAAGTGATTCTCAAAAAAGGCTCAATTTTTGGCTAACTGTTGTAAAACAGTGGGTAAGGTATTGATACCCCAGTGTTCAATGTACTTCCCGTTGCGCAATCGTACCACGTCAATTACCTCAATACGTACTGACCGATCAGTTGGCGGTATACCCATCAAGGTTCCCGTATGGGTTCCTTTAATGGTTTTGCGCGTAGTGACTAAATCACCTTCAGCGATTTGATCATGAATGATGACCTGCATATCAGCCAAAGCTGGTCGAAGGATATTGTTGAAGGTATTTATCATGCCTTGCGGACCATTATCAGCTTCTGGTGGGGCGGAATGATTAATAAACTGGTCATCCATTAATTCGTTGAAGCTGTCGAGATTGCCTTCTGCAATCACTTCTTGGTTGAAACGCCTGACAGCTTGCTTGTTTAGTTGAGTCTGTAAATCCACGTGTTGTATAAGTGTCTATTTGGTAGCCAAAGTACGAAACTTCAAACCAATAGCTTTTGAATGATCAGTCTTAAAAAAGGCTCCTTCCTGAGCCTAGACCTAGCTGGATAGCACCTTTATTGAAAGGTGCTATTTCCCTTAAATGCTATATAAACCTGTTAATGCCTTACGTTCGATACTTTGGGCGAAAAGTGGCGTTTCCTCCTGGTTATGAAGATCGGATGCCGCTTGCCGGGCTGCTGCCGCCTGAGCTAAGCTAATACCGTGTTCTCGAATGAAGGCCAAAAACTCTGGCGTGGCGGTTGCATGGATCTCATTCGTGTATTCACTACGTTCATCGTCAATTTTGGTGACTCTTAGCTCCCAGAGCACCTGGACTTTACTGCGACCATTTTTACTGATCACATCTGACTGCGAGAGCATTCGACAATAATTAGCCCTATATTCAGTGGCGACATAATGTTGGATCACTAAGGCATCACCGATCATCTCAACGTTAATTGACATGGGTTCCCCCTCATAGGTTCGGCTTGCCCCGGCGGCAATGTGGTTGACCGAACATTTCTGATATTCCGCATCAGGCAGGTTCAGCAGCCAGTCGGCAATATTGATTTTTTGAATTGGCGCGTTGATCACCGCTTTAGCTACCACGTGCGATAAGGCATTTGCCGGGGTTTGTTCAATTTCCATGATCCGTTTGGTTTATGTTTGACAGGCCAAAGGTCTGACCAAAAACTTAATCGTCTAAACTCTTTTTTTCGATTAACTTCATCGTTAATACCGATTAACTGGCTACCTTGTGCCATGGAGCTAAGACAACTTACCTATTTCGCTAAGGCGGCTGAACTGCAAAATTTCACAGCCGCGGCAGCCGCTCTGTTCATCACGCAAAGTACCTTGTCCCAGCAGATTAAACAGCTGGAAGATGAACTGGGACTGCCACTTTTTGACCGTATTGCCAAACGGGTGCGGTTAACCGAAGCGGGGAAGGCCTTTTTGCCCTATGCTCGAAAAACGCTGAAGGATACTCAAGACGGCAGGGATACGCTCAGCGATCTTATGGAGCTTAAAACGGGTGTGCTCTCTATAGGCGTCACCTACGGCCTGACTAGCCTGTTAACCAGGGCAGTGGCAAAGTTTAGCGTCCAATATAGCCAGATCAAGCTGCTGATCGTCTTTGGTACAACCCAATATTTGCTTCAACAAGTAGAGGAGGGAAGACTGGATCTACTGCTGTCTTTCTACAACCAAGCAGACAATGATCGTATTACCATTGATCCCTTATTCTCTTCAAAGCTATCCTTAATTGCCCATCGCGACCATTCTGTTGCAGCCAAAAAACACGTTAGCCTGAACGAGTTAGTGTCTCTGCCACTTATACTGCCCTCGGAAGGATACAGCATTCGCCACTATCTGGATTCGGTGCTGCAAAAGCAGGATTTGTCTGCCTCGCCAAGTATGGAAGTGAACGACATACACACTTTACTTCAATTGATACAAACTGGTTTCTGGGTTAGCGTGCTAATGAATTCGACGATCCGGGATCATCCTGAGTTAAAAGCAATCGCAATTACCGGAGCTGATATGAGGGGTCTGGCCACGATCGCTTGGCCGAAGGACGCTTACAGGAAAAAATCAGCGACTACGTTGTCCGATTGGCTTATCATGTACGCTTCGGATTACCAGATGGGTTAGTAGGGCTGTTATGATTAAAAATAGTGTACACCCGTGGTGTTTTTGCTTGAGTGGGTAGTTACTCCCATATTTTGTGTTCAGAATACACGTAATACACCTGCATTTGCCAGTATGTCTGGATCGTATGCGACTGATGAAGTTTGACAGGTATTAAAAATGACTTTCTCACAATTCGCTGCTTAAAAGCTTCACTTACGGTATATTTTACCACTTTATCCCTTCTACCCTAGTGGCGATTATCGACAATACACCATGAGCAATGTTTACCTGATTATCCTTGCCTGGACTATAAGTCACTACCCTAGTTTAGGACAAACTGCACCTACTACCAAGATTTATATCTATAGTGATCGGAGTATTTCCATTAAAACGACGCTCAACTTAACGGAGCCCATTAAAGTGAATTTTTGCACATTAGTGGAGACTACTTTAGATAGCCTTGGGTTCAATATAACTTCGAGTAAGACCGTTTACATTCCCTTCCAACGAGGTCATAGTTACTATTTCCGTAGTGTAGGAGGTGGGGCATCTACCACTACCCAACCATCACTGACCTTGTCTACTGAGCAAGAGTTTTGGCTTAACGCTCACGTATACGGCACGGGTAAATACCGACATTATTTTCTGGATCAACTAGCAGGGCTCAAACTGATTGAGGAAGAAAAAAAATAAAAAGATCCCTTCCTGTTAGCCTATTTTATAATTGAACGCGCTGTTAATAAATTTCGAAACTTCTGACTTAATAGTCGTATATGACCCATCTCAGAATACCCTCCTTCCTGAGACTAAGGGGTATCTATAATTCGGGCGCTCAAAGCGACAGTGCCTGTGCTGCCTAAGCCACACTCTGGCCGTTAGCAATCATTTTCAGCATATCGGCCTTGAAGGTAGCCAGTCCGCCGGGGCGGTCGTATTTACGCCGTTTAAGGGGTTTGTTTTTAGGCGGCATGATCTTACGAAATTAGACAAGTTCACTGTGCCGATTTAGTAGACCATCTCAGAAGGAGCCGGGCGTTTGCTATAACGCTCCTACCTGACACGAAGCAGCGTTCATGTGTCTGTTTCAAAATTGGGGCGTTTCCTGAAACGGTGTTTAGCCTATAGTTTCGTACTTTGGCTAACAGACAAGAGGTGACTGTTGCAAAAGTCGGAACCGGCTTAGGTTTTCCGTTTTAACGGTTGTTTCGACCCCAAATTACGGGAAATAATGCCTGTTAGTAGGCCATAAAGAGCGCCTTATAGACTTTTGCAACAGCCAAGGCACTTATAAAACCGCTTGTATTACACTGAAATAACTCTACACGGTTAGTGTCTATTCTAAGCACTGATATTAGATGGTCCATAATACGCTTTCATTTCGGTGATCAGTCCCTGCTCATTAAATTGCATCACGTCAATGGACTGTATTTTCATGGGCGTACCATTCATAACTAGTTCAACTGTCATCGCAAAGGCCCCTCCCGAGAGATCATGTGATGTACGGATGGGTGTGTCAAGAGTAAACGTTGCATTTTCGGGTAAGGCCCCTACCAGGCGGCTAAGCCCATCCGCTGCTTTTTCCAGAACGGAACCGACGGGATCTTCAATTGTACCACCTTCGGCAAAGAGAGCGATAATACCGGCCACATCTTTGTTATTCAGCGCGTCGATATAGGCGATCATCGCCTGTTGAAGTGTGCTTTCCGTTAAACTGAATTGAGTCTGTTTGTCCTGCTTCATGGTTAGCTTTTCTTGCAAAACTATTAGCGGTGGTAAGCGGACACAAGTACGGATAAATTTATCCGTGGTTCTCCGGCAAGAAGAATATCCCGACCTTTGCCGGTAGAGACATTAATGAATATGGCAGCAGTTTATGAAAAGAAACTACCTCTCGTCCTGAACAATGGCTTGGGTAAATTCTTTGAGATTATGTCCGGTAAGTGGAAAGCCTATCTGTTGTTCTATATCGAGCAGGGGGTTAATAGACCCGGTCAGCTTCAAAGGGTGATTCCGGGAGCAGACAGAAAAGTACTCGATCAGCAACTCAATGAACTGGTAGCAGATGGCCTGCTCACCAAAATCACAGTAGCGAAAAAGCCGCTGCATGTTGCGTATCAATTTACTCCTTTGGGTGAGTCTATCTTACCCATACTGTGCAGGATGAATGATTGGGGGGAATGCCTACGAATCGAAAAGGAACGATTATAGGATTAAGGGTAAAGTAATGCAGTATGTCGAACTGCTTCCGGCCGCCAGTAAAGACCCCGAGGTGGATGGTTTTGAAACGAATGTAAATTCTAAAACCGGCGTTCAGGTGATTACCTATCACACTAATAATGAGCATTTATTCTGGCAACACCCCTAATGCTCATTTCGGCTAATCATTGCCTCGTTTTGGCTTATCGGAGGTTTTGAATTCGTTGGACATTTGCCATGTATTTAAATGTCCAACAAGGATAAATCGAAGAAAAATGTCCAAAACAGTCTTGATTACAGGAACATCTTCAGGATTCGGTTCCTCTGCAGCCAGTTATTTCGCTACAAACGGGTGGAATGTCATTGCCACCATGCGGGATACCAGTAAAGCCGCAATCTTCAGCAACTCAGAAACTATTTTTGTTACACAACTGGATGTAGAAAATCCTTCATCCATTCAGGAGGCCATCCAGGCAGGGATTCAACGTTTCGGGAAAATTGATGTCCTGGTCAATAATGCAGGCTACGGGCTTTTCGGCGTCTTCGAGACTATCGACGCGAAGGCTATCCAAAATCAATTTGCGGTCAATGTATTTGGTGCTATAGACGTAACCAGAGCAATCCTGCCTCATTTCCGCGAAAATAAGTCAGGTGTCATTGTTAATGTAAGCTCAGGTGCCGGGGCCATCGGCTTTCCAATGGCTTCCATTTACAGCGCATCAAAATTTGCGCTGGAGGGCTGGTCTGAAGGACTTCAGTATGAACTGGGTTCGTTAGGCATTAACGTGAAAATCATTGAACCCGGTGGTGCTCCTCAAACCGGTTTTCTCAACCGGGTAGGCGGTGAAAGTACAGGCCTGCCACTGATTGGCGATTATCTGCCTTTTTTGGAGCAGACAGGAAAAATGTTTCAGACCATGGCCCAAACAGCCGATGCCGACGCCGTTGAAAAAGTAGTGGCCGCTATATACGAAGCGGCAATGGACCAGACAGACCGCCTGCGCTATGCGCCCACAACTGACATTCAGCCCATCTTACATGCCCGCCGTAGTACCTCTGAGGAAGACTATAAAACCTTCACGCGCAGCCTCTTCGCTTCACCAAGAAGTTAGTGCCTTTAACCAACCAGCAGGCTAATTTGCTCTCCTGGGAGCCCCTTCTACCATCTAATCGAACACAACTAAGTAACATGAATACAGTCCTGATCACCGGTGCTTCATCCGGTATTGGAAAGGCGACCGCTTTGCACTTTGCTGACAGGGGCTGGCAGGTCATTGCCACGATGCGTAAGCAAGCCACTATCAGCGAACTTGAAAACCGGGAAAACGTATTGATTACTCCATTGGATGTACGCAATGCAGATTCGATTCAGGCGGCCGTTGCCGATGGTATTCAACGGTTCGGCTCAATTGATGCGCTAATAAACAGTGCTGGTTACGGCCTGATGGGCGTTTTTGAATCCGCCAGTCTAGACCAAATTAAGCAGCAATATGAGGTGAACGTGTTTGGTTTGATGCGGGTGACACAAGCGGTTTTACCCTATATGCGGCAACAAGGGGGAGGAAGTATCGTCAATATTTCCTCCTTTGGCGGTGTGGTTGCCCTGCCTTTCGGCAGTCTGTATAACAGTTCCAAGTTTGCCGTTGAGGGCTTTTCCGAATCACTGTCGCACGAAGTAGCCTCTTTTAACATCCGGGTAAAGCTCGTGGAACCAGGCAGTGTGGCTACAGCCTTTCGGAGTAACCTGGAAATGATTCCTAACCAGTTGCCCGATTATAATTCGATCATGGGGTCATTTTTCCAGCGCTACAGTGGCATTACAGACCATTTGGCCAAAGCTTCAGTTTCCGATGTGGCCAATACAATTTATCAGGCATGCACGGATGAATCCCCACAACTGCGGTATGTGGTTGGTGAGGATGCTCAGTTTTACATCGACCTAAAACGGGGTAACAATGACGACGCATTCATTACTCAGATGCGTCAGTATTTTTTCCAATAACTACTTGAATACTATCATGAAAACCATATTTATTACCGGAGCCTCTTCGGGTCTGGGAAAAGCAACCGCCAAATTATTTGCAGAAAAAGGCTGGAACGTATTAGCCACCATGCGGCATCCTGAAGATGCAACCGATCTGGCTACCATTGACAATATACACCTTTTACAATTAGATGTAACGGACAGGCTATCGATCAAAACGGCTATAGAGGCTGCGATCCAGATCAGCCCGGTGGATGTTGTTTTCAACAATGCGGGCTATGGATTGACAGGACCTCTTGAAGGGTATACAGACGGACAGATTACCCGACAGTTCGATACGAATGTATTGGGTGTGATCAGGGTGACCCAGGCATTTCTTCCGCATTTAAGGGAAAGAAGAAGTGGACTGATTATTAGTACCACGTCTATTGGTGGATTAGTCACCTTTCCATTTAGTGCTATATACCATGCTACTAAATGGGCCGTCGAAGGCTGGAGCGAAAGCCTGTCCTATGAACTGGCAGCCCACAACATTCAGGTCAAAAGCGTTGCTCCCGGCGGAATCGCTACGGATTTTATGACCAGGTCCATCGACATAGGGACACACGAGGCTTATGCTGAACAATTTGATCGGTTTATAGCTAGTTTCAGCAATACGGATAGCCCATTACAGTTCGCGGCACCGGAAACGATTGCTCAGGTTGTCTATGAAGCCGCTACGGACGGTAAAGATCAACTCAGGTATCTTGCAGGGCAGGATGCTGTTGCTACCTATCAGCACCGATTAAATGTGGGTGCTGAGGTATTCAGGAAAAACGTAGCTAAAGGGCTGGTGTAACAAGCCGTTCGCCCTATATTGTTTACATTTAGTTACCAAATCTAGTTATATCATGGGCAAACATAGTCTGTTGACGTCCGCATTGGCCGTCCTCACCATTCTATTGACTTCCTTTACACCCAAAAAGCCAACTCAGGTTGCCTCTGTTAAAAACATTGTACTGGTGCATGGGGCCTTTTTGGATGGATCGGGATGGGAGCCCGTATATAACATCCTGGCAAAAAAAGGCTATAAGGTTTCCATCACCCAGCATTCATTGCAAAGCTTAGCAACGGACATTGCGGCCGTAAACCGGGTTATTGATCAGCAGGACGGTCCCTGTATATTGGTGGGACACAGTTATGGGGGCGTCATCATATCCCAGGCAGGGAACAACAGTAAGGTTGCAGGACTTGTTTACATTGCCGCCCATGCCCCTGAGGCCAATGAACAACGAAGTGAACTGTTTAAGAAATATCCACCAGCCTATACCTCGCTGATCAAAGGTGCCGATGGGTATGATTATATTCAGCCTGAACATTTTCCAGCGGATTTCGCGGCCGACCTCCCCCTTGAAAAAGCCCGGTTTATGGCCAATGCTCAGATGCCGACGAGTGACAGTTGCTTTCAGGGATTGATTGATCATCCAGCCTGGAAAACAAAACCCTCCTGGTACATGGTAGCCAAAGCCGATAGGATCATCAACCCTGACCTGGAAAGGTTCTATGCCCAACGAATGAAGGCAAAGAAAACGGTGGAAATTGATGGGGGAAGCCATTCTATTTACACCTCACGTCCGCATGAAGTGGCGCGTTTAATAGAGTTGGCAGCGATAAATGCGCTTAAATAAATAGCCTTTCAAGAACAAACAATGACGGCGATGATCGATAAATCCATTCAAAAAAAAGGATTACACTATTTTAAATCGGTTTCCGATCTGTGTAGAGCGCTCGGTATCTCCAGGCCCCGGCATCCGCTGATCGCCCTGGTCAATCATAATGAAATCGCTGCCAGTTCACCTGTCAGGTATCTCGTCCATGATTTCTACATGATTTCGTATAAAAGCAATTTGACTGGCAAATTGAAATATGGACAGGGCTATTATGACTTTGACGAAGGTGGGCTGATCTTTGTTTCGCCGGGCCAGGCTCTTTCTGCAGTAGACGATGACGCCTGCAAAGGACATAGCGTGTTTGTGCATCCTGATTTTTTTTCCGGATTTCCTTTAGCCCAATCGATCACTAAATATGGATTTTTTGGTTACAACATAAATGAGGCCTTACATCTGTCGGAAAAAGAAAGGGACAAAGTTCTGGCTGTTTTTAATGATTTAAAGGAGGAGCTGGAAACAGCCATAGATGATACCAGCCAGCAGTTGATTATTTCCTACCTTGAAGTGCTTTTAAATTACAGCAACCGGTACTACAAACGGCAATTCATTACCAGAAAGGCGGCTATTAAACCGATCATTGAACGCTTTGAAGATGCGCTCAACGATTATTACCGTGACGGGTTGGCGTTGGAAAAGGGTATTCCATCCGTAAAGTATTTTTCGGACCGAGTGAATGTTTCATCGGGTTACCTGAGTGATCTGCTCAGAAATCTGACCGGATTAAATACCCAGCAGCACATTCATGCCAAACTGGTGGATGTAGCGAAGCAAAAGCTTTCAATTGCTGAGCTTACGGCTGCCGAAATTGCCTATGAATTAGGATTTGAACACCCGCAGTCTTTTAACAAATTATTTAAAAACAAGACGGGTATGACACCGTTGGAGTTCAGGGAACGTCTTAATTGATCATTGTTCCTTCCGAAGACGAGCGAATGTGTCTTACCCCCCTGGGCCTCCTGGATTAACAAATCGGTGTCGTCCAGATTGCCTAAGACTGGGGTTATGCCGAGTGTCGCCAGTTGCTTCGCCTTGGCCTCATCCCGCACTAACCCCCGCACGTCGCGTCCAGCCGCCACTAGCCGGGCGGCAATGGTTCCCCCGATGTAGCCGGTAGTGCCGGTTATAAATAGTGCCATGTTATTGTATTGGTTTGATAGCCTATCCGGGTGGATGGCTAAAAGATTATGAGCGCTTGACAGTTTCTACGATTTGCCCAGGTATCTCAACGGCGTTAGTAGCTGCTCCGGTTGAATAGAGGCTCATCAAGAACTGAATATTGTTTGTGGAATGGAACCCTTCTGTATTACGCACGCTTTCCTGGGTGATGCGTGCTGACCGCTGGAACATGTTGCGTTCGTAAGCGGCAATGGCCTGCTGGAGGGTGGTAAACTGGCCCAGGCATAAAGCCTCATACAGATCCAACGCATCGGCCAGGGCCTGATTGGCTCCTTCACCCGCATAGGGGGGTACTCGGTGAGCGGCATCCCCAAGAAGAGTTAGATTAGGCTGAGCCGGCCAGTGCTGATCGGGCGGAAAATGGTACCACACGCGTGGTGTAAAGCTGACCTTATTTGTGGCAAATAGTTCGGCCCACTTCGGACTCCAATCGGCAAATTCCTCCTGGAACCAGGCAGCTACCGCGTCTTTATTCGTTAGGTCGATGCCTGAATCAGCCAGCCAGTTTTCGGGTTTTTTGACCCCAATGAGAAAGGTCAGGGTACCATCGCCTTTGGTAATAAAGAAAATGGTTCTCCCGTTTTCCAGCGCATGCAAACTGCCCCCATTGGCTAATTTCCACAGGTGTGGTGCATTAACGGGTGCGTTTACCAGATTTCCCTCTATGGCGGTTGCTCCCGAATAGACGGGCTTAATGGGGGTGATATAGGGGCGCAGCTTCGAATTCGCTCCATCGGCCCCAATCACCAGGTCGGCATACGCACTGGTGCCATTCGCAAATTGGATCATCCACCCTTCTTTTTGGGGTTGAAGGGCCCGGAATTTAGCGTCCCAGACAATCGTATCCTTTTTGAGGGAAGCCATCAGCATATCGCGCAGGGGACCCCGGTCAATTTCGGGTCGAAATTCCGCGTGCCCAAACCCTTCGTCAGCACTTACCTGATCAGCGAACAGCAAGTTCATCTGGCTATCGACCAATGCACTCCTGTCTGCACCCGGCCGGTAGCGCTTTTTAAATTCGTCGAGCAGGCCTGCGGTGATGATTGCTTTCAGCCCCGTATCATGATGCATATCCAGGGTTGAGCCTTGCTGACGAACGTGCGGATGAACATCCCGCTCGTAGACGGTGACATCAACGTCGGCTTGCTGTAAGAGTCTGGCGAGCATCAGCCCTCCCGGGCCACCGCCTATGATCGCTACTCGTTTGTTGCTTACTAAATCACGCATAGTCGTGTTTGGGTTAATTCCAGGCGCAAAGTTATTTTTGTACTATTGAGTAAAATAGTCGGTATTAATCAAAAAATAGTCGTAAGTGAACATCACTGTCTATGATCATCAGGGTAGGGGCATATTAGCTGACTTTGCCCAACGGATTGGGGCTACCGTAAGCGGGCGGTTTGTTTATATTCCTAAAGAAAAAGGAAGTGGTTACCTGACGGGCTTTTCGTGGGGTAATGACATGCGGATGATGATTCGGAATTATCACCTGAATGAAGCGGTTTCCATTGAATGGACAAACCCTGCTATCGAAGGGCAAGAGCCCGTTGTGTTTCAGCTACATGGCATTTTTACGGATGCCAAACAGCCTGATGAATCCTTGGTAGCTGAACCGCCTACCGTGCAGATCAGTAAGCAAACCATTACCTCCATTCTGGCGATGCCGTCCCATACGGCCTTCCGAAGTCTGACGATTGCCGTTTTTAAACCCTACCTGCACGCGCTTTTTGGGTCAATCGATCACCCCATCCTTCGGAGTCTGTTCGAAGACAAAGGGAATTTTGCCTACGAAACGGCGCTATCGGCTGATATGCTCCAGGCTGCGGCTGATCTGCTTCGTCAGCCCGTTCCGCACAGCCTGGAGACTGCTTTTTACCAACTAAAGTGTACGGAGATTCTTTATTACATCGTATCCCAGCTAATCAGTCGCGAACCGTCTCCCATGAGCAGTATGCATATGGACGATATACGCGCTATTTATGCCGTTAAGTTGTCGTTGCAATCCCAGTTGAGCGATCCCCCGGACATTGGTGAGCTGGCATCCCAGGTCGGCATCAGCAAACCCAAGCTACGCAGGCTTTTTAAACAGACCTTTGGGCAGGCTATTTTTGAGTATTACCAAGCGCTGCGGATGCAGGAGGCTGCTCGCTTATTAAAGCTAGGCAGGCTAACGGTTTCGGAGGTCGGTTACCGGCTGGGCTTTACCAATCTGAGCCACTTCACTCGACTCTTTGAGCAGCATCAGGGGACAAAACCTAAAAAATACTCAGCGTCCCAATGACAGTTGGATATCACTATCTTATTCTCAGCAAAAAGGCTCCCTGCTGAGACGAGTAGTGATTTGCGTATCGATAATTCAGGCGTTAAATGAGCCCCGTTGGCTCACTAAAACGGCCATGTAGAAACTCTTCGTCCGAGCGGTTCTTTCTGGTTATAAACCACTTGGCAACAACTCATGACAAACGCCAACGATGAGGCCAAAAATGCCACTCCATGGCAGGACCCAGACCAGAACTACTTTCAAGTACTGTGTAACGCCAGTGATCAGGGACTTTGCCTGGTCGAATTGATCCTCGACCAGACCGGTAAGCTCACCGATCTGATCGTCCGGCAATACAACCAGGCCTTTACTCAACAGTCTGGCCTGAGCAACGTCGTCGGCAAAGCCTACAGCCAGATCCTGCCCCAGTTTGAAACCTACTGGTTTGAGGCCTTTGCCCAGGTGGCTAAAACAGGGGAACCCATCCAACTGGAGCAATACGTCCAGGACCTGGACCGCTGGATTAGGACCAAATTTTCCCGGGTGGACCCACTTGGTAGTCGGTTGGTGGCGGTGGCCTTCGAGGATGTGACCGCCATCAAGAAACGAGAATTAGCCCTGATGGAAGCCGATCGGCGGAAAGACGAGTTTCTGGCTATGCTGGGCCACGAACTGCGCAATCCGCTGGGGGTGGTGACCAATACACTGACCTATCTGGAACTGTCCGGGGGAGAGGCCCCCGAACGGTCCTATCCAACCGCTGTCCAGCGCATGAACCGACAAGCCCGCCACCTTAGCCGCATGGTCGATGACCTGCTGGAGGTCAGCCGCATCCGCCAGGGCAAGATCCGGCTGATGCGCCAGCCCCTTGACCTGGGTCCGCTGGTCACCCAAACCGTTGAAGCTGCCCGATCGCTATTTTCGCAATACGAACGACGCCTGGCCGTGGTCCTGCCCGCTGAGCCGCTCGTGGTCGAGGGGGACGCTACCCGGCTTGCGCAGCTGGTGATGAATTTGCTGGGTAATGCGGCTAAGTATACCGAGGAGGGGGGGCATATCTGGGTCAGCTTAGCGCGGGAAAATGACCAGGCGGTGCTGCGGGTGAAGGACGATGGGAAGGGCATTCCAGCCGACGAGCTGAGGGCCATCTTCGAGGTATTTGTGCAGGGGGAGACCTCGATTGATCGCCCGCATGGGGGCTTAGGCCTGGGCCTGGCGGTGGCCAACCAGATTGCCCTGGGCCATCAGGGCCAGATCCATGCCCAAAGTGAGGGACCTGGGCAGGGCAGTGAATTCATTCTCCACCTGCCCCTGCTGACTCAGCAAACAACTTCATCAGCGCCCGAAGAAGAAGTGTCCACGAAGGCCACTGATACGGTGCGCGTGCTGATTGTGGACGACAACCGGGAGCTGATTGACCTGATGGGCAAGATCATGCAGCGACAGGGCTACGAGGTGCATCTGCGCTACAGCGGACAGAGCGGTATTGAGGCAGCTGAATCGCTGAAGCCCGATGTGCTGCTGCTGGATATAGGCATGCCGCAACTGGATGGGTATGCCGTCTGTGAGCATATTCGTCGGCAGACCTGGGGCAGGCAGTTGCCGATCATCGCCCTGACGGGCTACGGCCGGGAAGCCGATAAGCAGCGGAGCTGGGCCGCGGGTTTTGATGGGCATGTGTTGAAACCCATCGATTACGCAAGTTTACCCGAGCTGTTAGCCAAGACGAGGGCGGCCAAAAAAGACGAGCAGGGTGATCGCTCCCCTCTCAATTAACGTTCCCTGCTAAGACGAAGGGCAATTCGAGTATACTAATCCGGGCGTTCAATGCCTCACCATCTAGTCGCCCGCTCACGTGTCTTGAATCAATGACCAACCTATGACCCATGTCGTAGAGTTGTTACCCAGCATACGTATTGCAAACCTTTAAACTCATATTCATTATCATGGAAAAACTGTCATTACTGGCCCGTGTTCAGGCCAAACCTGGCCAGGAAGCTACGGTCGAGGCCTTTCTGAAAGAAGCGCTGGCACTAGCTCAACAGGAAACGGGTACCCTTCGTTGGTATGCCTTCAAGATCAATGAGAATACGTTTGGTATTTTCGACACCTTTGCCAGCGAAGCCGACCGGCAAGCCCACCTGAGCGGTGAAATTGCGAAAGGGTTACTGGCTAATGCGGACACGCTCCTGAATGGCCCCCCGGTGATCGAACCGCTCGAATTACTGGCCGTTAAGTAATCCTACCAATGGAAGCGCCTTTCCTACTTTATTTCCCAGAGTAGAAAAGGCACTTCCGTTGGCAGTCAAACGACCTGTTTCTTATACTTAAAACACCCTCCTTTCCCGACACGAACGAGCTATCCAGGAGCCTACTCTGATCGAACACGTATAAGCCGAGTCCTTCCTACGACAATCCTGCCCATTCTAGGGTGGATGGTATCATCACGCTTTTGTATTTCATTGTTACCGTAGAACGAATCCTTAAAAGGCTCAACGAACGTGAACACACCTAAACCGCTTACCGATCCATCTGCCGGGCACCCTCCCAGCGCTGACAAGGCTCAACAAGCTGACCCAACCGCCGAGCAACTGGCCAACGCGCTGGAGGCCCTGCGCCTAAGTGAGCAGCGTCACGCGTTTGGGCTTCAGCTGAGCGATACCTTACGCGCTCTGGCTGATCCGCAGCTTATGCTCGATGAAGCCGCCAGGAGGCTGGGTGAGTTCCTGGGTGCCAACCGGGTGGGCTACGCCGAAACCCAGGCCGATACCCAGCTGGTCTCTGTTACCCGTAACTTTACCCAGGGCGTACCCTCCATTGAAGGGATCTATCGCTATCAGGATTATGGGCCGGACTTACTGCTCAGTATGCAACGGAGTCAAACCGTGATTCGTCCTGATATAGCCAAGGAACCTATCCTGTCGAAGGTCGAAAAACAGGCGCACGCCTTGCTGCAACTGGGAGCCACTCTCAATGTACCGCTGGTCAAGCAGGGACGCCTGGTGGCGATCCTGTTCGTGCACTACCGGCAGGCTCATGCCTTCGCCCCGGATGAAGTGGCCTTAGCTCAGGAAACCGCCGAGCGCACCTGGGCCTATCTGGAACAGGCCCGTTCGGAAGCCGCCCTGCGGGAATCGCAACAACAACTCAGTGCGATCGTCAACCAGGCCACTGCCGGTATTGCCCGAACCGACCCCGACGGGACGTTCACCTTTATCAATGAGCAATACGCCCGGCAATTAGGCTACAAATCCGGTGAACTCCTGGGACGCAGGATGCAGGAGTTTACCCATCCGGATGACCTGGCCCGAAACCTGGAGCTGTTTCAGCGACTAGGCCAGCAGGGAGAACCCTTCGAGATTGAAAAGCGCTATATTCGGAAAGATCGATCGTTGATCTGGGTGCACAATCATGTGTCGGCGTTACGCAACACTGCCGGTGAGATTACCCAACTGCTGGCCGTTTCGGTGGACATTACCGCCCGCAAGCAGGCCGAAGAAGCGCTTCAGCAAGCCGACAGGCGCAAGGATGAGTTTCTGGCCATGCTGGCCCACGAGCTGCGCAATCCCATGGCGACCATCCGGTCGGGCCTGCAACTTCTGAGTATTACCGACGGCAACGATGAAACCACCGGGCCGACGGTCGGCAGCGCCACGATTGCCGCATCCACGGTGGCCATGATGAATCGACAAAGCAATCAGCTGGTGCACATGGTCGATGATCTGCTGGACGTAAGCCGCATCCGTCAGGGCAAGATTGACCTGCATACAGAACGGGTGAATCTAGTTGACTTAGTGCAACAAACAGCGGCTAGTCATCAGGCCACTTTTCAGGAGCAGGGTAAACTCCTTCACCTGAAGCTACCCAGGGTTGCCATTGAGCTGGAGGGCGATGCCACCCGGTTGAGCCAGATCGTCACCAACCTGGTCACCAACAGCCTACGCTATACGGGTGAGCACGGCCAGGTCTGGCTGAGCTTGGAACAAAAGGCCGGGCCGTCGGGCGGCCAGGAAGCCATTCTGGCGGTACGGGACAACGGCCTAGGCTTAGCGGCCGACCAGTTGTCAGCCATTTTTGAGCTCTTCGTGCAGGTGGACAACTCGACCGCCCGCTCGAAAGGGGGCTTAGGCTTGGGCTTGACGTTGGTCAAGCGGCTAGTAGAGCTGCATGGCGGTCATGTGGCGGCCCAGAGTGATGGAATAGGCCTGGGAAGCACCTTTACCATTCATCTACCGACACTGACCCTCGCTGTTGATCCTACGGCAAAACCCACTGCGCAGGCAACGCAACCAACGGCAGTCAATCGCATTTTAGTGATCGATGATAATGCAGATGCAGCGATGACCTTAGCCATGCTACTCAAGCTGAAAGGCTATGAATCCCATACCCGAACCAATGGTCAGGCAGGCATCGAAGCGGCCGAACAATTACAGCCAGCCGCCATTCTATTGGATATAGGTATGCCCCAGATGGATGGCTATAAAACCTGTCGGCTGATCCGTGAGCAAACCTGGGGCACTACTATGGTCGTGATCGCCTTAACGGGTTACGGGCAAGAGGAAGACCGGCAGCGAACTAGGGAAGCTGGTTTCAATGGGCATCTGGTGAAGCCAGTGGATCTGGGCGAACTGACGACATTGCTCACGGATTTGCTCGATAAAGGCCCGAACAGAGCCGAATTTGCGTAACTCCCGAATCTCAAAATACCCTCCAAAATGAGACGACACATCACGTTTCAAAGTGAAGTCTTATTTTTCGAAATAAGGTCTTCATCAACTCAAAATTTTAGGTGTTTAAAATTACCGTCATGTATTTGATGAGCGGTATTATGTTAAAAGATGAAAATACGAATTACAAAAGAGTTATAGATTTGTTTTCTATAACTCTTTTATTTGCTATTGTTGAGTTATAGAACGTTGCTTTATAACTCATGAGATGGATTTGGCAATTACAGAACTGGCCACAGTTCACATTTGATACAACAAGGTTTATCCACTTCGAGAGAGAATTCCATCGAAATGCAGGCGTTATCATTGGGTCGCTGAATGGGGTTTCTGCCCATGAAGTCAATGAATTACGGATTACTCTGCTAAGTAATGAAGCGCTTGATACCTCAAAAATTGAAGGAGAGATCTTAGACCGTGATTCTGTTTAGTCATTGATCCGCAAACAGTTAGGTCTACAAACGGATGGTAGAAGGGCGGGCCCAAAAGAAACAGGTGTTGCGCAAATGATGGTCGACTTAGTCAGAAGCTATCAGGAGCCACTTTCCCAAGAACATCTTTTTTTGTGGCCTAAAATGATCATGAATGGCCGAATAGATCTGGAAATGATTGGTGGCTACAGGGCCCATGCTGACCCAATGCAGATCGTATCAGGCCGATTAGACATGCCCAAAGTATACTATGAAGCTCCTCCATCCAACCGCGTGGAAGTAGAGATGAAACAATACATCGATTGGTTCAATCGAGCTGCTGAAGCGCAAATACCAACGGTTGTTCATGCGGGTATGGCCCATTTATATTTTGAATTGATCCACCCTTTTGAGGATGGAAATGGGCGGATTGGACGGACTATTGCCGAAAAAGCACTAGCCATTGGGGCCGGCAATCATTGATTACCTCGTTATCTAGTGCGATTGAGCGAGACAAAAAAGCCTACTATCAGGCTTTAGAGCGGGCCAGCACCTCTTTGGACATCACAGAGTGGCTCATTTATTTTTCTGAAAAGATTCTGGAAGCACAAGTCTATGTTCAGAAAATGATCGCCTTTATTATCTATAAAGCTCGGTATTTTGAGATGTACAGTGTCCAATTGAATGATCGACAGATAAAAGTAGCGTCACGGCTTTTCCAAGAAGAGATAGATGGTTTTAAAGGAGGCTTAAGTGCCGAAAATTATATTCGAATCGCTAAAACCTCAAGAGCCACAGCTACTCGGGATTTGGCTGAGATGGTAGAATTAGGAGCCCTAACGAAGAAAGGAAAGTTACGACACACGCGCTATTATCTGCCTGTTCAGGAAGTAGACCTAAAAGAACTATAGCTTGCGCTGGCTCAACGAATTATAGATGGATATTTGAGAGCATCCAACCAGTTGACTACTAATTGCATCTTCGCAACTATCAGCCTACACCAATACGTAATTTTATAGCCGGTTCGCCGACGGTCGGCCGCTGCCGGTTTGGATACTTATATGCTACTTGGTTATGCACGCGTATCAACCGCTCCGGCGGCCCGGGCAGGATCAAAATTTAGCCCTTCAACTGGATGACCTCAAAAAAGCAGGTTGTCAAAAAATCTTTCAGGAAAAGGTGTCATCGACCAAGATAAGACCGCAGCTTCAAAAGATGCTGGAGGTTATTCGGGAAGGGGACACAATTATAGTATGGAAATTGGATAGGTTAGGCAGGTCTCTAAAAGAGCTTTTCACATTGATCAATGACTTCCTAGCTAGAGAACTTGGCTTCCGCAGTCTGAATGATGCCATTGATACCACTACGGCACAAGGCCGTTTAGTATTTAATCTATTTGCTTCATTAGCTGAATTTGAAAGGGATTTAATCCGCGAGCGTACTATAGCCGGTTTGGCCGCAGCGCGAGCTAGGGGACGAATAGGCGGCCGTCCGAAAGGACTTTCTGCCGAAGCCCAAGTAAAGGCCAGGGCCGTAAAGGCGATGCATGCTCTTAAAGCTCATACGATATTAGAGATTGGCCAATTGTTTCATCTAAGCAGAGCGACAGCTTACCGTTACTTAGAAAGAATTAAAATAATGGCTGCTCCATAAAATGGGCGTTTGTTGGAACAGTATTTAGCTTTAAGTTTCTTACTTTAGCTAGTATATAGCAGATCAGACAACAGTTTCATAAAGTCACAAAAACGGCATACGGCTTTACCACTATGGCATGGCAACGAATTTTAGAGGCAGACCTAATGGCCCATCTCCTCTTTTCAGGGGGACTAATTGCTCTGGTCTGGATGACCTTGTTGGGAGCTAAAAACCAAACCAAACATCTGGTCAGTTCTGACTCGAGCAGCCAAATGATAGGCTTGTATTATCAATTAGAGAGCGGTGTCAATCTGTTTATTTGTAAAGCTAGTCGAGACAAGTCCAGATTAATTGCCAACTTAGTTAAAGCACTGTCAATGCGTTCTGCTGAAGCAAAAGATATAGTAGATATTAATGTCTTCCAAAAGGTCTGTGGTGAAGCCTTTAATCCCACCAAGCTACATACCAAGTTAATTTCTTCGACGACTAGTGTCTGTCCCATGTATTATAATACAGGTATACTTAAAAGCGATTCTGATCCCCAACATTAAGTACTTTGCTTTACATGAATGAGCGCCTGTTGCTCATGACAGGGAACTTCAGGTTAAATCTTCCTATATTGGTTTTCTCGTAAAACGCTCCTACTTGAAACGGATTTTGCAAGTCAAGCGCGACTCCGAGACGAATTGTGAATCATATACAGAAAAGGCAGAATAAACCTAAGTGACGAATTAGGTCCGTTTTTTTAGATTTACCATATTTGTCTGACTATCACAACAATAGGGCCAAAGGCGTCTACCGCGTGAGTGGCCCCGAGAGACTAAACTGGAGAAGTCCTAGCTAACCTATTGCAGAAACAGGCTCCTAGTTGCTCTTCTTAGCTTTCACGGCTTCAACATTCTTTTTGCGGCTTTCCAACTCGGTAAGTGCCGCAGCCTGATCAGATTTATTGGTTTCGATATCTTTATTGAGTTGCTCCAACTCTTTGGCGTTATCGTCAATTCGCTTCAGGAGTTTCTCTTTTTCCTTTGCATTTTGCTCAATAGCGCGTTGGAGCTGTTCGCCTTTTTTAACCATTTTCTGATGATTGCTTTGGGCATCCGTAAAGCCACCTTCAGCCGTTTTCACTTCCTGATTATACAAAGAGCTGTCTGCAAAGCTTTTTAACAGTGCTTCGGCTGCTGAATAACCCGTGCTGCCGGGCGTAACAAAGTTGCCATTTCCAAGATCGAAAGCAACAAAAATGGTAGCCGATGTACGCGACGATTTTACAGTACTCACCAGATTAATCGGCTCCGATGAAATTGCCGAAATGTCAGCGTTTGGAATGCGGTAAGTTCCGCGTGAGGAGCTAAGCCGGCCGTACTTCTGAAGTTGGGCCTCCCAGTCTTTTTCAATTTGTTTGCCGTCTCCTTGAAGCGTTAAATACAGGCCCGAAACTTTGACTTTGTCGATTGTACTTTCACTGGCATAAACGGTTTGCGCATTGGCTGAGATCGAAAATGAAACCAGTCCGATGATCAGAATAAAACGTGCTAGGGTAGTCATGATGTAGTTAATTTACCCGGCTAATTAACCGGAATAGAGTGAATTTATTGAAACTGATTTTGATCAATTTTTTGAGTTATTAACAACCGTTTATCGCCATTTAGCAGTGTTGTTGCCAAAATATAAATAGAACCTCCGTCGCGCAATGACATTTTTTTTCGCAATTCGGCCACTGTTTGGGGGAAGTTGCGCACAGTCAGGTTCGCTTTTAGATCAGGCACGGCAAGTTTCAAGGCTTTGCTATCGGGTTTAATGATGGTCTGAATCTCAAATACTCGACCAGGGAAATCGCCTTTTAGTTCGTCGCTTGTGTATAAATGGCTATTAGGCGCTAGCTTGGTCAGGCCAAATCGAGTGGCCACTAGCCGAAATGCCCCCGCCTTCAACACCGAAGCATTTGGCTCATAAACATAACGCTGCGGGTTTCCCAGGTTAACATCGGCTGTACGTTCCTCCTGCCATTGGAAGTTAAACCGGATAGCTGCCTGATGGGAAAGGTTAACAGTGTTAAATATAATGTTATCTTTTGCAATGATCTGATTACTAAGGGTGAATAAAATTTCCTTTACTTCGCCTTGAACAGCCACAATGTGTACAGATTCTACGGTTCCAGACAATTGTCTGACGGTCGCATCAATGTCAAGTAACGGGGAAGCTTTTATTAAAATTTTTCGGGTCTTCCTGAACAAAGTCGAAACCAGGTTGGGCTGTGTGAGATCAGGCTCACAGTTTTCCAGCTTGACAACACGCCCTCCCAGTTCATCGCGCCGATGCGGATCAAGGTAAATCCAGTCGGCAGGCTGTTTCTCTAATGAGCCTAGGTTGGTAAAGTTGGTTTCGTTTTGGTCGATAAGGCCCAGGCCATCTCCAACCTCGACAGTTACATTCGAAATTCCTAATAAAGGCAAATTGTGCGCGGCTAATTCGGCCAGATCGGATCGGTGCTCCACATACACTACCTGCGCTACCTGTTGCGCAAATGCCCAGGTATCTACGCCCATGCCACCCGTAAGATCGAGCAGTAATTCCCCCTGAACTAAGGAGGCTTTATAGATAGCTGTCGACTCTGAAGACGCTTGTTCTATCGATAAAGCAGGTGGAAAAATCAGTTGATCGTTTGCGTACCAGCTAGGTAGCTTTTCCCGCGCTTTTTGGCGGGCTGAAATTTGAGAAGCCAGCTTTTTTAAGTCCAGTCCAGCCGGGTTAGGACGCAGTAATAATGCCCGAACATCGTCGGTCAAATGTTCTTGTATGAACCTCTGTTCGGTGTGGGAAAGATGAGTATGCAAAATAATTTAATCAAATTTTAATCAATTTTTAATTATTCTTTAATTTAACACAATGATGAACGTTATTGTGCGTCATGACTTCGAATCTAAGCCCGAAAAGCCACTTTTATGAAACTAGTTAGCCCTTTTCACACCCTTACCCATTATAAATCCGACTACTTCCGGCGGGATGTTCCGGCCAGTTTATCTGTTTTTTTAGTAGCCTTACCCCTTTGTTTGGGTATTGCACTGGCATCAGGAGCCCCTTTATTTTCGGGTCTGGTAGCCGGGATGATTGGAGGTATAGTAATTGGGTTGTTTTCGGGTTCGGAAGTAAGTGTTAGTGGTCCAGCAGCTGGTTTGGCTGTCATTGTCGCCGATTCAATTGCAAAAATAGGTTCATACGAGGCATTTCTGGTAGCGGTAGTGCTGGCAGGTCTGATGCAATTGGTATTGGGCCTGATCAAAGCAGGGCGTTTTAGTAGTTTTTTCCCCGACAGTGTTATCAAGGGAATGCTCGTGGCTATCGGCATTGTGATTATTCTGAAGCAGATTCCCCATGCGCTTGGCAGAGACAATGACTATGAAGGTGAATTTGAATTTCAACAATTGGCCGATGGCGAAAATACAATTTCAGAAATATACAGGGCTATCGAAACCGCCAGTCCCGGTGCCGTGGTCATTAGTTTGGTTTCACTCACTTTTTTAATTAGCTGGGAACGTCTGGTTGGACGCAGCAAGCGTGCGATTTTTAAAAGCTTTCCGGTGGCCCTGGTTGTTGTTTGTGGCGGAGTCGCTTTAAATGAATTTTTTCGAGTGTCGGTACCAGCCTGGTATCTGGGCGATACCGCTCATCAGCACATGGTGCAGATTCCAACAATTGCAGCTGGAAAAAGTCTGTTTTCTATATTTTATTTCCCCGACTTACGTATTCTGGGTAATCCTCAGGTGTACGGTATTGCGGCCACAATTGCGCTGGTTGCCAGCCTGGAAACGCTATTGAATCTAGAAGCCTCTGATCGACTTGATTCCGCGAAACGCATATCGTCTACCAATCAGGAGTTAATTGCGCAGGGTATTGGTAATATGTTGTCGGGGGTGATTGGTGGATTGCCCGTAACATCGGTGGTTGTCCGAACATCGGCCAACATTTACGGGGGCGCCAGAACCCGTGTGTCGACTATTCTACATGGTTTTTTCCTACTGCTGGCTGTGTTTCTGGGAGGCCCCTTGCTTAACCTGATTCCGTTATCCTGTCTGGCAACGGTACTGATTATGGTTGGTTATAAGCTAGCAAAACCTTCGATTTTTACAAGCACCTACCGGGACGGCTGGAGTCAGTTTGTGCCATTTATCGTGACGGTTGTTGGTATTGTTTTCACTGATCTGCTGATTGGTATTGCACTGGGCTCGGTGGTTGGAATTATTTTTGTTTTGTATACCAATTTCCAATCGACCTTTCAATTGGCCCGCGTGGGTAATAAAGTGACGATTGCGTTTGAAAAAGATCTTTATTTTCTGAGTAAACCACAATTGAAGGAAGCCTTAAACTCGCTCAAATCGGGCGACGAGGTTCTTATTGATGGCACCAAAGCCCCGTTCATCGATCACGATATTTTTAATATGCTCCACGATTATCGGGAAACCGCGAAAGTGCAGGGAATTCAGTACGAGCTAAAGAATGTCCATCTAAATCGGCGAGTCCTGAAACCGCGACGAACTCATTTGGTGAACAAGCCAGTTTCGGAAGCGAATCAGTAGCTTTTGCCAAAAAGTGGTTTACATTCGCAAGGAGTCTCCAGGATTATGTGAGCTCTAAAGATGCGTATGTACAAGATAGTGTCGATTAGTTTTTTGATAAGCTCGCTCGCTGCCTTTGCGACTGTTAGTTTCGGACAGACTGGCTCAAAACAAGTGAACATGAGTCGGGCTGGTAGCGGTCTAAAGGCGCCTGTTCGTTCTAATTCGGGTGGCATTGAGTTTTGGCTGACGGACCCCAGTCGGTCAATTCTGTTCGTAAAACAACCTTTGCTAACCTTTAAAAGTGAGCGAAAGGATATCCCGGCGATTCATGTCGATCCGGCGCAGACATATCAAACCATTGATGGCTTCGGTTATACCCTGACAGGCGGCAGCGCTATGCTGATCAACCGAATGGAGGCTTCGGCACGGGCGAAATTGCTGAAAGAGCTTTTCTCGACCGAGGGTAAGGGGATAGGCGTAAGCTACCTGCGCGTGAGTATTGGGGCATCTGACCTCGATGAGCAGGTATTTTCGTACGATGATTTGCCCGCCGGTGAAACCGATCCAACAATAGCCAAATTTAGTCTGGCTCCCGATCAACAGCATTTAATTCCGATTCTCAAAGAGATTCTGGCGATAAACCCAACTATCAAAATTATGGGTTCGCCCTGGTCGCCACCCGCCTGGATGAAATCGAATGGAGAGACGAAGGGGGGAAGTCTGAAAATGGAATTTTATGATGCTTACGCTCGCTATTTTGTAAAATACATTCAGGGTATGGCGAAAGCCGGGATTCACATTGATGCCGTTACGATTCAAAATGAGCCCTTGCATCCAGGGAATAACCCCAGTTTGCTGATGCTGCCCGCCGAGCAGGCTTTGTTCATCAAAAAAAGCCTGGGACCAGCTTTTAAAGCTGCTAAGCTCAAAACGAAACTCATTATCTACGATCATAATGCCGACCGACCTGATTACCCAATAACGGTCCTGAATGACCCCGATGCCCGGAAATTCATCGATGGATCGGCTTTTCATTTGTATGGAGGATCAATTGGTGCCCTATCGGATGTGCACAAGGCTTATCCTGATAAAAATCTGTATTTCACGGAACAATGGATAGGAGCACCCGGCAACCTTAAAGGCGATTTAGTCTGGCATGTGCGCGAACTTATTATTGGGGCAACTCGTAACTGGAGCCGAACGGTATTGCAATGGAACCTGGCTGCCGATTCGAAACAAAACCCACACACGCCAGGCGGTTGCGATCAATGTTTAGGGGCACTGACGATCGATGGAAACACGGTCAAACGAAATCCTGCTTATTACAATGTGGCAGTAGCTTCCAAATTCGTACGGCCTGGATCGGTGCGTATCGCATCTGATGAAGTGAAGAATTTACCCAATGTTGCCTTTAAAACACCCGATGGCCACACCGTATTAATTGTCCTGAACGATAGCCCATCCCGGCAGACATTCAGTATTGATAGTGCCGGTAATCAGGTCACCACTACGCTATCAGGCGGGGCTGTAGGCACGTATATCTGGTAAATTTGCTCTTTAACAACCATAAGCTGTTATGATAAATCTGGTAAAATCCCTGAAATCAATGGACTTTACGTCCGCCTTTACACGCCTGATTCGAAACGCTGGACTTCCTGTTCTCTTCGTGGTCAGTACTGTATCGGGCGGATGGGTTTTACTGGATAAATCAGCGTTGCTAACCATTGCGGAACCTGAGTTTCCTAAAGAACTTATCACATTTACCCCGTTTGCGGGCAACCCCGTATTCAGCGGAACAGGGGCAGATACCTGGGATCAGAAAATCCGGGAACGGGGGTATATTCTCCACGAAAACGGACAGTATTATATGTGGTACACCGGTTATCGGGAAGGGAAAAATCAGACCCAGTCACTGGGGTATGCTACCTCGGCCGATGGGCTAACCTGGACCCGCTATCCGGGCAATCCCATTCATCAGGCAGACTGGGTCGAGGATATGTCCGTGATCAAATCGGATGGTACGTATTATATGTTTGCCGAAGGAAAGGATGATATAGCGCATATATTGACCTCCACCGATCGGATTCATTGGCAGGAGCAAGGGCCGATCGATATCCGGTATACTAATCATCAACCCATTAGCAAAGGACCCTACGGAACCCCCGCAATCTGGAAAGAGAAGAATATCTGGTACCTTTTTTACGAACGTAATGATCGGGCGGTCTGGCTGGCAACGTCGAACGATTTGAAGGTCTGGACGAACGTGCAGGATGAACCCGTTCTGGAAAAAGGGCCAACAGAATATGACTTACACGCTGTTGCCGTGAATCAGGTGATTCGGTACAAAGGGCTGTATTACGCCTATTACCATGCGTCGGCCTTTGCCGACTGGCATGAATGGTCAACCAATGTGGCTGTGTCGAAAGACCTTATACACTGGATAAAATATGCTGGAAATCCAATCATGAAAGGCAATACATCCAGTGGCATTGTGGTAAATGACGGGAAGCAATTCCGACTCTATACGATGCACCCAGCTGTAAATGTCTTTTTGCCAGTAAGTCGGAAATAAGTCGAACAGATCGCTACTGTAAATTATCCGGTCCAACGGCTTCAATGTCGGGAGGGCCATCGGGGTAGTAGCGAAAGGTCGTTTTCTCAATTAAATAGGGGTAGGGCTTGAACGTAATCCAGCGTAAGGGCCATTTGCGCAACCACAACGCGCCCGTTGTTAGCCCGATGAACCAACCGGGTGGACGCTGATAACCGAAGGCCATCCGTAATTTGTTATTGATGAGGGCCGAGAAAGTTGGCTGAACAAGTGGGTGAAGAAAACGGGGAAACCATCCCTGAACAATCCGTACCGTTGCATCGGCAATTTTACGATTGCTGTCCGTATACCGAAAATACTTCTCCTCATACACATCGCTGAAGGCGCGTAACTCGGCCAGATTGCCGGGTAGATCGTGTAAGTTCATGCGTATACCCACTTCCCGAAAAAAGTAAAATAACGCCTGCTCTTCTGATGTGGTCAGTTTTCGCCAGCCATAGCGATTCAACCAATCGATCGGATAAAAAACAAATGTGGCCAGTACAAACACAAAATCAGCATTGTCGATTCGATAATGGCCGTGAATCTTATTCATGTGGGCAATGGCCCGCTGCCCTTTATCACTGTCGTATCCCGATTCCATAAACTCTGAAATCAGGCGACTGGTATCGTCGTAACGCTTTTGACCGTGACGTTCAAATTCGCCAGTGCGAGCCAATAAGCCCGATACTCGCGGACTGGCATAGGTGTGGAACAGCGCTAACTCAAGCGCGCGAGTAATATCGAACGGGAATTCGTAGGCTGTCAGCAAATGCACCATGCGCTGGTGATCGCGGATAGGATTGAGGGAGTTTAGTTCGCGCTGGACAGCCGGATTACGAAACAGACCAAGCTGTTTTCTGTAGGTTGCAGTCATAGGTGAATTGAATTAGCAAGCCGTTGCGGCCTTTACAAGTATAGGGAAAATACGTGAAGCTCATCCGTTCAGGAGGCCGTTTTAACGTAGCTTGATGGGTAGAAGAATGCCTGATTAATTTTTAAATCCCAGAACATACCTTTTCATTTTGAAAATAAACCTTACCAAAATGGAAAACCGCCTGTCTATCCTAATCAGCATGCTTTTTTAATTTGTACTATAATTTACTCATTATTAGTAATTTGTAGGTGATTATTAGGGCTATTACTCAATTTGGCACAAGTTTGGCTGCTTAAATTGATCCGACGGCCAGAAGACCGTACCGCATCCTGTTTATACAACCTGTGCAGGGTTTCCGGTACGTAACCACCCGGCCTATTTTTATGAGTGATAAACGGAATATTGACACAGTTACGGCGGCTGGCTTGCTGGTTGCCATGGGTATTATTTACGGAGATATCGGTACGTCTCCACTCTATACACTACGTGCCATCATTGGGCCATCTGCCCCGATCAAAGCAGAGGTTGTACTTGGGGCGCTTTCCTGTGTTTTCTGGACACTCACGTTACAAACAACGGTCAAATATGTTGTATTGATTCTCCGCGCCGACAACCGGGGAGAAGGCGGTATTTTTGCGCTGTATGCGCTTATTCGTCGGCATGCCCGCTGGTTAACATTGCCGGCCATCATAGGTGGCTCGGCATTATTGGCCGATGGGATTATTACCCCCCCAATTTCAGTCTCCTCGGCGGTTGAGGGCTTACGGCTACTGTATCCCACCATTACCGACACGATGATTATTCAGATTGTCATCGTCATTTTAACCATTCTTTTTCTAATTCAAGCCTTCGGCACGAGTGTAGTAGGGACTGCTTTTGGTCCTATTATGCTGGTCTGGTTTATTATGTTGGGTACATTAGGCGCCTTTCAGATTATGCAGGCTCCCGGTGTTCTGGCTGCTCTTAATCCATACTACGCGTGGTGGTTATTGTCAAAGTACCCCGGTGGATTCTGGCTATTAGGCTCTGTATTTCTATGCACAACCGGAGCCGAAGCGTTGTATTCTGACATGGGTCACTGCGGGCGGGCCAATATTCGCGTAAGCTGGGTGTTTGTGAAAACTTGCTTGATCCTGAATTACTTAGGTCAGGGTGCCTGGTTGCTGAGTGTGAAAGGCCAGGTACTAAGCGAGCGAATCCCTTTCTATGAATTAATGCCTCCCTGGTTTCTTACGTTGGGGATTATTATCGCTACAGCGGCCACCGTCATTGCGAGCCAGGCCCTGATTAGTGGTTCGTTTACCCTGATTAGTGAAGCCATCCGGCTTAACTTCTGGCCCAAGGTTCAGCTGCGCTATCCTAGTGCCCAGAAGGGACAATTGTATGTTCCTAGCGTCAACCTGTTACTCTGGGCAGGGTGTGTTGGCGTGGTGCTTTATTTCCAGAAATCGTCTAATATGGAGGCTGCTTATGGACTGGCAATTACGCTAACCATGCTGATGACAACCCTCCTGATGTCCTATTATCTTTATACCCACAGGTATCAGGCCTGGTGGGTCGTTTTATTTCTGACGGTCTATCTGGGTCTCGAAGGAAGTTTCTTGGTGGCCAACCTTATTAAATTCCCGCATGGTGGTTGGGTTTCGGTGTTAATCGGAGCTGCCATTGCATCGGTAATGTATATATGGCTGCAAGCCTTCCAGATTAAGTTACGCCTGACCGAGTACGTTCGCATCGATCATTATATCAATGCACTCAAAGAGCTTAGTCGGGATATCAGTATTCCCAAATACGCGACTCACCTGGTGTTTATGAGTAATGCGGGCCGTCAGTCAGAAATAGAGTCGAAAATCATTTATTCTATTTTCCAAAAGCGCCCCAAACGGGCGGATATTTATTGGTTCGTGCACGTCGATATAACGGATGATCCTTATACGATGGAGTATAAAGTTAACACCATTGCGCCCGACGATGCGTATAAAGTGACTTTTAAGTTGGGTTTCCGGGTCGAGCAACGGATCAATTTATTCTTCCGAAAGGTGATTGAAGATATGGTTCGGAATAAAGAAGTGGATATTACGAGTCGGTATGAATCGCTAAGTAGACAGAATGTGATTGGCGATTTTCGCTTTGTAGTTCTGGAAAAATTTCTCTCCTTCGAAAATGAACTGCCCCTTCGTGAGCGGTTAATTATGAATATCTATTTTACCATTAAGGGGTACACTACATCAGAAGATCGTTGGTTTGGACTAGACAGTAGTTCTATCAAAATTGAAAAGGTACCTCTGGTGATTCGTCCTGTCGATAACGTTCAACTGAAGCGTATTGCCACCTAAACGATACGGGAAAAATAAAGAGATTGCCGTGATCGCTGTCAACTAAAGATCATCATAGCTCTTACTGAACGTTACATAGTCCTGCTAGTCAGGACTATTTTTTTGCTATTTCGTTTAGGGTTTCAATCCGGAAATACGAGCGTTATAAAGTGCCCACATGCTGGTATTTATGTACGAAAAATCATATTTGTAAACATTAAAGTGATGGTTGGGGTTGACTCGTATAGGACAATAACTATGTGTCACTTTATACCAGCGTTTTATGATAACTATTTACAAATCAGTTGCGAGTTGTATTAATCGCTATCTGTATAGACCGATCGGTAATGAGGCACACCAGTTGCTCTTTACCCTAGCCTTATTATTTATTACTGGAATGGCACAAGGCCAAACGTACCCCACCAGTTTTAGTCAGGTTCAAATAGCGAGTGGTTTGAATGGAGGTACTGCTATGGCAGTGGCGCCCGATGGACGGATCTTTGTCACAGAACAGACGGGTGCGTTGCGGGTTGTGAAAAATGGTACTATGCTATCTACGCCGGTTATATCACTCACTGTCGATTCGAATGGCGAGCGAGGCCTCATCGGTATTGCCCTGGACCCGGCTTTCACCACCAATCATTATATTTATCTATATCATACTGTACCGGGTACTACAGCTCATAATCGGATCAGCCGGTATACCACCAATGGAGATGTTGCTTTAGCCGGAAGTGAAGTGGTAATTCTGGATTTAGACCCGCTAAGCTCTGCTACTAATCATAATGGTGGCGGCATGGTTTTTGGGAAAGATGGTAAACTTTACGTAGGCGTTGGTGAAAATGCGAATCGGGTGAATGCCCAAAATCTGAACAACTATCTAGGCAAAGTGCTTCGCATCAACCCTGATGGTAGCGCCCCAGCCGACAATCCATTTCCAACGGGGTCAGCATCGGCCCAACGCATATGGGCGTATGGTCTGCGTAATCCGTATACGCTTGCAGTGCAACCGGGAACGGGCCGAATATTTGTCAATGATGTAGGAGAGAATTCGTGGGAGGAAATTAATGATGCAACTACCGGTGGGCATAACTTTGGCTGGCCGGATGCAGAAGGAATGACTTGTACGGGCCCATCCTGCGCAACGAATACCTCATACAGCTATCCAGTTTATACCTATGCCCACGGTACAGGAGATGGCGTTGGATGCTCTATCACGGGCGGAACCTTTTTCAACCCTACTACGACCAACTATCCCGCTAGCTACGTTGGTCGCTATTTCTTCCCGGATTATTGTGGTAACTGGATCAACAATATTAACTTATCGGCAAATCCAGCTACCCGATCGTCCTTTGCTACCAGCGTGCCGGGTGGTCCAGTAGGCTTGGCTACTGGCACTGATGGAAACCTCTATCTGTTAAGCCGGGGTGGACTCTATAAAATAATCTATGCCGTTCCCGATTTGTCTCCTTCTCTCTCGCTCCCCCAGGCTAATTTTGGCACATCGGGTACAGCCACGGTAGGTAACTTTGCCATGAGCATTTCCGAAGTCAGTGGTTATTCTACAACGGCAGGTAGTGTGATTGTTACCGCCACGGCTCCTGCAGGCTATACACTTGCTTTCCCCGCTACGATTAATAGTATTAATGTGACAGGTGGCAGTACAGTAGCAGTTAGTAATAATAACTGGACTGTGACGGGTACCGTGGATAATCGCCAGATTGTACTGAAGATGAAAGCTGGCCAATCTATTGGAGCCAATAGTACAGTTAATCTGGGCTTCATTATCACTCGTACTACAGCAAATTCAGGAAGTACGGCCAGCATCACGGTCAACGTGACAAATGATAGTACAAATGGCTATGATAGCAACACGACAAACAATGGCTATGCCCGTATTATTTCGGGGTTATAGCTGAAGAGGGCTGATAAATAAGTATTTAGTACTCATTTTTTGGTCATTCCAATGCGGGAGGAACAAAAAGCAGTGCATCTAATTGATTGATAATGAATTAGATGTACTGCTTTTTGTTTGTTGGAGGATATAGTTTAGTCGCGCTTTTGCAGAAACAGGCGAAATCGCTCTACTTCCCTATCAAATTCGGAAAAAAAGTCATCATCAAGCGATACGTCTTTTTTAAAGCCGGGCTCTACCACCAGGTTACCGGCAGAATACGAAACCGTCACCCATCCAACCATGTCATCTCGCCAAAGGATGGGTAACGCATAATAGCCTAATTCGCGTTTGGCTGGTGGAGTATAGGCTTCAAAACGATAGGCCCATCCCCACAAATGTTCGAAACGCTGGCGGTCCCAAACCAAAGGGTCAAACGGAGCCAGGAAGCGGACAGTTTCGTTCATCGGGTTATTGGCGGACGTTAATGTGGGCCAAACATAGCGAATCCCATCAACTACTTCTTGGGTTAAATCCCCCGTGTTAATCAGCTGCTTAATAATTGATTTTTGCACATTGAGCGCAGGAGCAGCATGAGCCAGATGCCATAGAGCTGCCCGTAAATTACGATCGGTGATTGGGTTTAAAATGTTCGTAATCAGCAGGACTAGCTGACGCAAACGGTCTGCTGGTTCGATCAAGGGAGGTTTCTGACTGGAAAGCTCATAGAGTTTAACGCCATTTTCCCGCCGGGCTACCCGCAAAAATCCCCGATAGTGGAGCGCTTGAAGTGATCGTGTTGTTCCGGCTGAAAACCCACCCCAATCATTACGTTCGCGGGTGCGCCCGAGATAGGCTTCGACCTGACGAGGATGACTATGTGGGTTGTTCGAAACAAAATCAAGCACGCGCTTGTCGGCCATACTTAATTCGATTTCGGGGCGTGGGTGCACGAGTTGCCAGGTAGATTTAGGCATAAAGCCATAGGCATACAGAAAATCTTCTTCCAGGTCGAGGGAAGGGTACTCGCGCTCAAGATCGCCAACTCGATAATCCTGAACCCGATGACGAAGAATAAGATCCTGAGCCCGAGCTGGTGCCCGAATTGGATCGGCTTGCACAAAGCCAAGCTGATTCATGGCTTCCAGTAAGCTGGCGGCTGGAAAAAGAGAACCCGCGATAGCTTGTTGCCGAAGAGAGTGGAGAGCGTGTTTCACGTTGTAATTTACGGGAATCCAATAAGCAATCAAGCAGGCTTTACTTTGACTCTTTTGTGTGGCCCCAACGGGGTGATATGTCTATAAAAGGGCCATATTACTATAAACATTTGACTCCGTTGGGGTCACACAAAACATAGGCCAACTTAATTGCTTGCAAATAATGAAACTTGGCCAGCAAGCCGGCCCGATCCCACTCCTAATGACTGGCTTGTCTCCACTTTCGGGTTATCTCAACGTAGGCCATCTTTTTATTCGTCGCCTGAGAGCAATCCTGCTACGCCGAAAAGCATGGTCCCGATAATTTTCGGCCCAAATTTCTTACCCGCAAACCGGCCAAATTCACTCATCCATTTGGTCGTTTCCAGAGCTTTGGTACCAATTTCCCGTAACGCTTCTGGCGCTTCTTTACCAGCAGCTCTTTTTTTGAAATAGAAAACAGGGGCACTAAAACCCGCTACCGATGCACCTACTAGAGCGCCCGTTACCGCACCGATCGTTCCAGAGACCTCTTTACTTGATTCCTCTAACTTCTTCCATTTCTCTTCGAAATTGTAGTCGGTTGTATCCATGGCTTATGGCTGCTTAGGGCGAATAAAGGAAAGTACGACTAAAGATAATTATTGACAGGATTCAGTCAACAAGGTAGCTTATTAACGACCTTATTTCGCGAGACTTTTGATGTGTGATTGCGTCGATGACCACAATCCTGAGATCACAGTTATATAGCAAAAAAGACAACCCATCCGAGTTGTCTTTTTTGCTATGTGTAAATGCTGTTGCTAATTCTTTAAAATCCAAGATTCAGCTTGGGTCAATTCATTGATAGCTGCCATCTTGGCAACGGCTTCATCCCGAACGGCAGAACCTACTGCTGCTACTTTATATAACTCTTTCTCATCCTGAGCGGGCATGATAACAAAGGCATCTTCATAACCTGCTTTGCGTAATTGGCGCCGTAGTTTCAACGCATTTTGTTTGCTTAAAAACACGCCGGCGATTACCGTAAAATGTGGTCCTGTTCGAACAGGCTTACTGACAACCTCAGCAACTTTTTCAACAGTTTTTGCTTGTGTAGCAGTTGAGATTTCAACTTTCGCTTTACCTTCGGCAGGTACACTATTGGGCTTTACAGTTGCTACAGCTACAGTAGGGGCAGGAGCAACAGGTTCTACTGGTGTAACGGCTGCTGGTTTTACGTCTGTAACTGGCGTAGAAGTGATTTTTGGAAGAACAGCAGCTTTTACGGATCCTTTTGCGTCAGCAGAAGGCTTGAAGAAATTAGCCGAAACCCGGAACAGATTGGCCGGATCGAGGCTACTCTGGAAGGGCTGATCTGGCTGCATCACGGAAAAATAGCTAATAAACCCTAACGAGCCAACCAGCAAGGCAATAGCCGCTACGCGCCAGTAAGGACGAGCTGGACGATAAGGAGTTAGAGATACTTCTTCTTCCTGAGAAAGAACCGGCCCCAATGCTGTTACAGGTACGGCTTCAAGTGCCGGTTCAAGTTGAGGTTTACGATTAACCGCTTGTACCGATAAAGAAGTCATCCCATAGGCTTCGCCGAAAAAGTTGTGCCGAAGGCTTGGCGAAAACTGTAGGCGACTTTCATCATTTTGGGTGAATGTGCCGATGCCTTCTAATTCAAATCGACCTGTTTTTTCTACTTGTTGCCGTAACTCTGCGACAAATGAACTCACGTACCGTTGTGCACCTTCGCGAGTGACAGGCTCATGGAGCATAATATAGTTGGTCAGAATACCATCGTCGAAACGAAGTGCTTCGTTGAACGCAACGCGTTTGCGAGGGGGCAGATACTGACCAGAGGTTTCCGTGAAACTTGCTGATTGGTAGTGCGTTAGAAAGGCGCCTAACTCAGATACGACTACGCAATCGTACTGATATAGCAGCTTTTTAATGTAATCGTTTACGGATGCCATAGCGTGCGTCGGTGGAGCGGTTAGAACGAATAACTGATTCCTCCGAGAAAGTTAAGACCTTGTGTTTGATAATACAAATAACGCTGGTAATTCTGGCTAAAGATATTATTTAACGCAACAAATGCCGATACCTGTTTTCCAAGGAAATAGTCAATTTTCAGGTTAGCATCATAAATGGGCTTCAGGGTGTACGTAATGCCGGAAGTAAAGTTTTTGTTTTGAATGCCTTCATAAAAATACAGGTCGGCAGTTACAAATAATTTTTTATTCAGGATGTAGGAGTTGGTCCAGGTGGCCGATGTACGCGGACGGCCCCAGGCTGCTTCGAGCCGATCAAGCCCGTAATTGAAAAAGTCTGCTTTAAGGGTAGAGCGGAATTTGTCTTTCTGGGCATACGCCAATTGTCCCGAGATTGTCAATACATTGGTGATGCCACCGTCATACAGAACAAAGAATTTTGTTGAATCGGGCGTACTATTGTTGAAGGTCGAGAAGTTTCGATAACGAGCGTAGGAAACTTTGCCCTCATAGGAGAACCCTCCGCCCAACGCTCCTTTCGTACCGCCATAAATATCGATTGACTTAACAGTGTTAGCCAGTAGAACTTGTGGGGCAAGCCACTTATTCTCACCTAGTAACGAGCGGAGGGTATTCCGGTTAATATCGCCGTCGACACCAGCAAAAATATGGATGTTACCCACCGGAGCTACGTCTACATCAATGACTGGAAACGCTCGCGTGTCGTTGATACCCTGTCGCTGATCGGTTTGGTTTACTGCATTGATACCCGCCGTTACGGTGAATAAAGACGTTGCGTATTTAAAGGTTGGCTTTACCCGAAACAGATTACGGTTATCAAGTATTGAGCCGTCTGTTCGTTGAGTGACATAGGCATCGGCCGCTATGAGTGCGTATACATTATCGGTGATACCGAGCGACGCATTGAAGTTTGTACCCCAATCCGTTTCGGACGCATTGAATCGATCGCTCAGCGAGGTGATACCAGTGCGTAATGAATAGTCAATGGTGTTATCTGAATTCGCGTTTTCAATACCGACTTTGAAGTTGATCGTATTGAGCCGTTGTTTGATCAGATCAGGGCTAAATGTAGGTTGTGCCGCATATTCGCGACTATACCCGTAAAAATTATAGGCATTCCGGTCATAACCGAGATCAGCCTGGAGTTTGAACGCATCGGTTAGGTATTTCCCCGTCACCCGAACACGCGTATCGCTTTGGGCTGAGTTCTTGCCGTCTACAGGACCAAGACCGGACGACAAATGCCGAACAGATCCCTCCAGGGCAAGATTCGAAAGCGCATTGATGCCTACAAAACCTTCCCCTAAAAATGAACTGTAATTTCCGGCTCCTAACTTAACGTAATTGCTGTAGGCTGGTGTATCATCGGCCTGACCAAGGGCTGGATTCAACACGCCCGGTGTAATCTTAGGGTCGCCGATGGTTAATTTACGGTCTTCAAACTCATAGGTTAGTTTTCGCTGCTCAGCCGACGGCTTTACGGATGGTATCTTATTGAAAATCCGGTTAGCAGGAGGCAGCTCAATCTTACGGCTTTTTTCGACCGTAATTTCCTGATTATCTACTTCGCCTTCTTTCACAGGACGCGTTGGCTTCGACTGTTGTGCATACAGCGTTGCCGACAGGGAAAGGAGGGAGAGGGTGAGTAAGGGGCGTACTGTCATAGTGAATGTACGACAAACTTGGAATGATGAATGATGAATGATCAATGATGAATATTAACTGGATTTAACCAATTCATGCATCACTAATTCATTCATCATTGATCATTCATCATTCATCATTAATTTTTAGATTCCAGCGTAGTGAGCTTTTGTTTGGCTTCGGCAACGATGGTTTCGTCGGATGAGTTTTCGATGATGGAATTCAGAACGGCTTTGGCCTGGGCGGGCTCGTCGAGGGCAACGTTGTTGTCGGCTACCAGAATGAACGCTTTACCTTTCCAGTACTCGAAATCGCTGAACTGCTCGTTGAATTTTAACAGCAGTGCTACCGACTCCTTGTACTTTTTCTGCTTGTACAGAATCTCGCCAAGGTGATATTGGGCTTCGGCTCCGTTTACGTCTTTAGCGAGTGCGATGGTTTTTTCAAAATCAGCCTGAGCCGTTTTGTAATCTCCTTTACCTTGTGCCACTTTACCCAGCATCAGTTGTGCTCGGTTCTGGGCTCCCGATACGACATTTCCTGCTGTTAAAACGTCACGCGCAATCGCAGCGGCCGAGTCAGGTTTTGGATACGCGAAATAGGTGTCCATCAAGCCAAGTTGAGCCGCTACCTGTTCGGCTTTACCATTAGCTTTGCTCATGATAATCTGATAATTCCGAATGGCACGGGGGTAATTTTTCTGCTTCGCTTCTAACTCAGCCGCGCGGGTAGCCGCCCGAACCAGGTAATCTGATTTGTTATCGGCTACCACTAAATTGTAGTACCGTAGCGCGCTGGCAGGGTCATTCGTTTGGCGGTACGATTCCGCCAGATAATAGCGGGCTTCATTCGTACTGGGACTATTGGGGTATTCCTGCATAAACGACAGCAGTGACTGAATGGCTTGGGAATACTTTTCGTTGGCGTAAATATTCTTGGCGTTTTCGAATTGAACCCGCTCCACATCGGTGCTAGCCGGATTGGTTTTCTTATACTGCCCCAGCACCTGTGAAAACTCTTCGGGCCGACCAGCATCATTCAGCGTATTCTGGATACCCAGCAACGCACTTTGAGCCTGCTCCGAATTGCCATAATTATCTAAAATACGTTTGTAATCGGCAACGGCTGGGTCGTACTGCTGAATGTTTCCGTAAGCAATGGCCCGCTTTAACAGAGCCGCTGGAACGAGTGTGCTGTTAGGTTTGTCCTGAATTAACTTCGTATAGCCTTGAATTGCAGTCTGATAAGCACCTTTCTCGAAATCGACATTCGCTTTTTGTAACAGCGCTTCATCGACAAAACGAGAGTTCGGGAACTGGCGTTGTACCTGATCGAATTGGGCTTTGGCTTCAGAGTCACGGCCAACATAACTTAAGATCATGGCTTTCTGATAAGCAGCATAATCTTTATCGGCAGCATTCTGCGCAATAGCCTGATCATAATAACGCATAGCGTTTTCGTATTGCTTCGACGAAAAATAAGTGTCGGCTAACCGAATGGTCGCATCCTGAAGCTGGGCCCGATCATCGGAAGCACCACCACGACTAACAAAATCGCGGAAATAGGGGAGTGCACGCGCGTAATCTTTCTTGTTGTAATAGGCATAGCCGAGCGCATACAAACTCTTGGTAGCATAATCGCCTGAGCCTGATTTCGAGATACTGGCATAGAGCGGGATGGCGGTATCGTATTGCTTCCCTGCCGAATACGATTCGGCTTTCCAGAATTGCGCGGCTTGTTGCAGATTGTTGTCAACCGGAAATTTCAACGATTTATCCAGATTGGCTACCGCTTGAGGGTAGCGTTCTGCGTTGAAATCGTTTACGCCCTGATTGTACGTTAAACGTTGGTAAGTAGCGTTGATTTTAGACGTCCGACGTTTCAGTCCTTCGATGTAAGCAATGGCGGCCGGATAGTTATTCGAAGCATAATAGGCTTCCCCAACCAATTCGTTAGCTTCATTTTCAAACTTACTGTCTGGGTATTGCTTCAAAAAAGCCGTCAATTCTTTTACAGCGTCGGCGCCGTTGTTTTGATCCAGTTGGAGTTTTGCGTGCGTGAATTTCGCTTCTTCCTGAATTTCACGATTAAATGACAATCGTCCGGCCTGATCGAAGGCGGTCAGCGCATAAGTTGGGTTTTGTGTCTGTAAGTAGCTGACCCCTAATGTATACGCGGCATATTGAGCAGTGGTATCTTTCCCGCCTGCGAGTGGTTTAAGCTGGGTAATCGCATCATTATACGCGCCGGTACGGAACAGCGATTGACCATACCGGAACTTAACCGCACTGGGTGCTTTGGCCCCTGCGGCATTAATGTATTGTTTGTAATAGGGTACGGCTCGGGCAAACTGGTTTTGCTGGTAAAAAACTTCGGCTGTAAATAAGGCTACTTCGTTCAGGCTACCTCCATTATTCCGGCGGAGTAGCGGTTCGGTATAGGCCAGTAAGTCATCAAATCGCTGTTGTTTATAGAGCGCCTGAGCTATCCAGTTCGGTACCTGGTTCTGATAGGTTGGGTTGGTCTCAATCCGCTTGAAATCAGCAACGGCTTCGTTATAATTTCGATTGCGGAAGTTGATTACCCCGGCATAATACGAAGCTGCAGGAGCATCGGTAGAGGTAGGATCTAGCTTGACCTCGTTTAAAAGCGGCAACGCATGTTGTAGATCCTGCGTACTGTAATAGGAGAGTGCCAACTGGTATTTATAGGTCGTTTGCTGAGCACTATTTCCCCCCTGATCAACAGCTTTTTCCAGAAAGTTAATGGCTTTTGTGTAATCCTGACGATTGTAATAATACGTGCCTAAATCGCCATACAATTGCCCTGCTTTTGGGTGCTGACTATGGTTTTTGACAAACCGATCGACAAGCAACTCAGCGCCTGGCTCGTCGATGTAGAGGCTGGTTAGCGCGATGTAATATTCGGCTTCAACCGCATTTTGGTCGCCCGTATTGAGTAACGTTTGCGAGCCATCACCCCGGCGCGGTTCGAGGTATTGGCGGAATTCGTAGCGAGAAGCGGCATAATTAGCTCTTTCGAAAAGCTCCAGCCCGTTTCGATAATGATAGTCGGGCTCGGCGTTGCTTTGGGTTCGTTGAGCTAAGGTCGATACTGAAGTAAATAGCCCAATAGTCAGAAAAAATAGCAACCGAAACGAAGTCTGGCAGTACGATTGGTGTTGATCTGATTGGGTGCTTGAATAGGGCATAAATAAATGTAATATTGGTTTGAGGTATTCGGTTTACGGTTGGCTGACGCGTGGGGTTAGTGGTTTGTCAGCCAACTGTAAACAGAATACCGTAAACTGAAAACCATAAACCGAAAACTTTCCTTAAAAACTACCTTCTAAAAAGATTGCGTCGTAGTTTCGCTGGGAATTGACAAATATCAGGTCAATTCTGGACAAAAAACGAAGGTATTCCTGTTTCCGTATGAAAAAAAACGCCCGGCTTCTGTATTTACTTACTGTCTGGACATTTTTTACTCCATTTTCATCAACTGCAACCGGCTTTCCTGCCGATGACGAAACGCTCCCGGCGGCATCACCCAGCGTAACCTATGTGCTTTCGATGCCCGAACCTCAGACGCATTATTTCGAGGTTGAAATGCAACTCAAAAATGTAGCTGCTTCAACTAATGCCAAGAAGAATGGGTACATTGATATCAAAATGCCGGTCTGGACACCGGGTTCTTACCTGATTCGGGAATACGCCAAGAACGTAGATGGGTTTACAGCTTCTGTAGGGGATAAGAAGATTTCGAGTGAAAAGATTCGTAAAAACGCCTGGCGAGTATACACGAACGAAGATAATCTGACGATTCGGTATAAAGTATACGCTAATGAGCTTACCGTCCGAACGAGTTTCGTAGACATCGATCATGGTTATGTGACGCCCGCTGGTGTATTTATGTACCACGACGCTCTAAAGAACATTCCGTTGCGAGTGGTTGTGCAGCCTTACAAAACCTGGAAAAGTGTGGCTACCGCTCTGGAACCGGTAGCTGGCCAGGAATTTACCTACGAAGCTGCCGATTTTGACTTGCTGGTTGATTCGCCCATCGAGATCGGCAACCACAAAACATTCAGCTTCACCGCGTCGGATATACCGCATACTGTATCCATGTTTGGCGATGTTGACTATAACGAAAAGCGCTTGGCTGAAGATTACAAGCGGGTTTGTGAGGCTGCCGCCACCGTAGTGGGCGAGCATCCGTGCAAAAATTACACCTTTATTGTTCACCATATTCCACCGGGTGGAGGAGGGCTGGAACACCTCAACTCAACTACGCTCGAAACCACGCGGAATGCTTATGCTACCGAAGCAAATTATAAACGATTCCTGTCGCTGGTAGCGCATGAGTATTTTCACCTCTGGAATGTGAAGCGTATTCGGCCCGTAGCGTTGGGACCGTTCGATTATGAGAATGAGAACTACACGCACATGCTTTGGTTGTCGGAAGGCTGTACGTCGTTCTATCAGGAGTATATTTTGCGTCGGGCGGGTTTCCACACACCCGATGCCTATCTGACCCTCGTCGCCAGTGGAATTACCGAGATTGAAAATCAGCCTGGTACGCGCATACAATCGGCAGCTGAGTCGAGCTGGGATGCCTGGATTAAGGGGTACCGACCCAATGAAAATTCGGCCAATACCCAAATATCCTATTATAGCAAGGGGAGTGTTTTAGGAACGCTGCTGAATCTGGCCATACTGGCGGGCAGCAACGGTCAGCGTAATATGGACGATCTGATGCGGCTCCTGTATAACGAATATTACAAAAAACAGAAGCGGGGTTTCACCGACAACGAATTCCGGCAGGCTGCTGAACAAGTGGCTGGGCGGAAGCTCGACGATTTCTTTAACATAGGGGTAAACACGGCTGAACCCATTAATTATGATGCCTATTTTGCGCCCGTGGGGATGCAATTAGTGAATCTGGCGAGTAAAACGCAGGATGGTTTTCTGGGTGCTGCCACGACGATTGCTAATGGAAAATCAACGATTTCAAGCGTCCGTCGCGGATCGGCAGCGTATAACGATGGACTAAACGTAGGCGATGAAATTATCTCGGTCGATAAAGTGCGTGTCGGCGATGATCTGCTTCGGGTCATTAGTGGCCGGAAGATGGGTGAAACCTTGAAAGTACTTGTCAATCGGGGCGGGTTTGTTCGCGAGATACCAGTTACGCTCACTCAAAATCCATTGGTAAGTTATCGACTGGAGCCCCTGCCTACTCAAACAGCAGAACAAAAAGCGCTCTACAACAAGTGGTTGTATATTAAGTAAGCCCTTTTTTACTACAGAGGGACAGAGCACACAGAATTGTTTACAATAAAAATGTAAAACTCTGTGCGCTCTGTCCCTCTGTAGTAAAAAACATCAAAGCTTCCGGTGCATGATGTAGGCATTGGTTAAGCCGTTCTGTTGGTGATTAAATGCATCCGGGATTTCTCCGATGATTGTAAAGCCCAGCTTTTGCCACAAAGCCACAGCTCGTTCGTTGCTTTTCACTACGATATTGAATTGCATGGCTTTATAGCCGAGTCGTCTGGCCTCTTCCAGCGAGAATTCTCCCATTGCTCTACCCACCCCTTTCCCTGACGCTGTTGGGGAAGCCATGTAAGAACCATTTGCAATGTGCGAGCCCAAATCAGGCTGGTTGTCTTTAAGTACAAACGTTCCTACCACATCGCCGTCTAACTCCGCGACATAGGTGTGTTTATCTGGGCTGAACCAGTAATCCAGCATTTTCTCTTTTGACGAATTCGGATCAAAGGTATAGGTATCACCCCCAGCGATAACAGACTGGATAATTTTCCAAACGGGATCATGATCAGCTGTCGTTACCTTTCGAATAGTAAGCATATATAAATATGAAATCCAGAATTTAAGGGTTAAAGCGCTTACTTCCAATCAGGTTTTACTTCTGTGTGGGCTGGCGCATAATTAATGTATTGAACAAAACGGGCCTCTGCCGATCTATTCGGAGAGCTTCCGTGTGGCAGCGCCTGATGCCAGATGATAAAATCGCCAGCATTGGCAGCAATAGGAGTAGCTCCTAAAGCGTGAAGATTTTGCGTTCGGGGATTGGCCTGAGGAGGAAGTTGTGCAATCCAGTCGTCGATTCGATGCTGAAAGCCGGGTACTAGGGTAAAGGCTCCCTGATTTGGTTGCGTATTGGATAAGTAGAGTATCCCTTGCAACCCAAACGGAATGGGGAGCGTCAGGCTGACATCCCAATGCAAATGTGGACCCGGAAACTGCCAACTTTCAGTTTCAGGTGGATTAAAGCCAACTCGATCGGTTGATACCCACAAATCAGTTCGATTCCACAACTGTTCGTAGGCCTTTCGGATGCGGCTCGACGAGCGATTCTTGGTCAGGATTGGGTGTTGAAACAGTTGGACCATGATGCCCTGCCGCATTGGGTTAGGACGATACCAGGTTTCGGGTTGGTAGCGTTCGATGTCAATTGTTTCACAGATCAATTGAATCGTTTGCTCGCAATCCTCGTGCGAGACCGCATTCCGCACAATCACGTAGCCATATTTATCCCAGTGCGTAAGATCATCGGCAGACAACACGTTGGATGAGTCCTCCTTACTTTCCTGTGGCTCTTGGTTTCCTATAAATAAAGCATTAAAACTGGCTACTTGACTGGCGTCGAGTAACCCAACTGTTACTGATTGAATCCAATCCTCAAATTCAGGAAAGGTAGGGGCCGTATTGTATAAGTAGCGAATTGTTTGTTCGAGACCAAGCCCTAAGGCACTAAGAAGTGTCACATCAAGATTCCACTCATCCTGAAGTGATCCACTGGCTATTAACCCTTGTCGGGTGGCCATTGCTTTCGCCCAATATCGTTTTAAATGCAAAATTCCTAAACGACTATTCTCGGTTGAGGGTGGAAGTTCAATAAGTGGAGTGGTCATACTGTTAAGCTTAGTAAATCAATTTAATGGTTAATTCTCGCGTAACCACATTTTCATGGTCGGGAAACTATTAGGAGAATTAATGCTAACATCATCGGCGAGACCCATCCAAACCAATAAAGGAAGACCCATGTAGTTTCTGGAAGTAAACTGGTCGATGAGCCATTCGCTATCTCCTTTATAGCCAGCCGGATGAAATACAACTTCTGGAGCAATACCAATGTGCAAACAGGCCGCATAGGTCCAGAGTAGAACCGCTATTTCATCGCCCATTTTTTCAGGGCTATTGTCGATAATGTTGCCTGATAAAAATGGACGTTGATCGGGGAGGGTAACCGCAATATGGCCTGCTTCGTGTAGAATGTCACCGGGATATAACAGTTTCTCCGAGTCAATGAATAGCTTCCCTTGGTCAATAAGTAAACCTGGTAAAAAAGTATCATCAGGGAGTGTAGCGTCGCGATTTTCAATGCCGATTTGTGTAACGAAGTCTCGGATAGTCGAAACTAATTCCTGCTTGGTTTTCATGCATTCCTGGCGATTGGTTTTAATAGATGTTGTGGGTTATTCTGGGTTCGGTTGGGGCAACAGAATTTAATTGAGTATATAACGCCATTGCTGGTTGTAGGTAATCTGGAATAGGCTTATTGAGCCGTTCCTCCTTGAATTTCTGATCGGGGTACTTAGCGTGCCTGCTACTTCGCTGTTGGACTAATGACCAGTCTACGATATCAGAAGGTAAATTGAGGAACTGCAAAAATTGCTGCATCATCGCAATGCCATCGGCTTGATAGTTCAACAAAAATGCCTGATCATCCTGTTTGACAATGGTTAGAAAACGCTCTAGGTAACGCTCTAGTACGCGGGCCGTATAGTCGTCAAAATTGGCGGTAATAGCGTCGGCAGGATCGAAACCGAATAAAGCGGGCGGTAATAAACCGGGCACGGCGTGCATACCCCGACGTTTCTGGTGGGAAGCCACAACTTCATCGGGAGATCGATATAGCAGAATAATGGGCACCTCTGGATACAAGCGCCGGATGGTTTCATAATAAAACACATGCCAGCTATCGACCTTTATGAAGAGTCGATTTTCGGCACCTGTTCGTTTATGCCCTAACAGGCGAATCGCGGCCATAAATGCCTGATCCTGTTCATCAGATGATATTGATGGAATATTCAGGCGTAACAACTCGTCCAGAAAAGGGACTTCTGATAAAATAATGTGTTGCTCGTTTAGCCCCAAAAACTGAGATAACAACGTTGAGCCGCAGCGAGATACATGGAAAATGAACGCCGTTGGCGGAACATAAGGTACGTCCTTAGCCATATCGATCATGCCATCCAACGTACTTACAGCCCGCATAATCCCGGAATTATAGGGATATGATTGGCATTTACTAATGGTTTCATCGAAGAACGGTTCCAGAAAACGTAATTCATCCGTATATAACCATTGGCACTTAATGGCATCATCAGATAAGCTGAGCTTGTAGGGAATCCAGTTACAGAGTGGATGCATGACTAGTATTTTCTGATTTAAAGAAGCGCTTTGGCTTCAAGCTGGCGAATTAACTGCCGGGCTGTATCGGTGTCTAGTCGGCGGAGTTCGGCAATCATCTGTTGTCTGACTTCGGCGCTGGGTTCCTGCTGGCGATTTTCTTCGGTGAAGTCATAACGCGCTTGAGCAAAGAGCTTATCTGACCAATCATTTCGCAGGCAATCGATAACGAGATGAATACGCTCGGTGGTACCATCATTACGCACACTATGTGGCTGGTCGAAATTGGCATACCAGCAGTCACCCGGCTGCATAGCCAGATTAGAACCCGCTACCCGAAACTGTACATCATCGGCAGTTTGGATAGGAATATGAATACGGAACGCATTAAATTCGTATGCCAGTCCCTGATCGCGATGCTCCCGAATTTGACTGCCTGGTGCCAGTAACATAAGACGGATCGTCTCTTTAGGACAGCCAAACTGATTAATAACTTCCTGAAAATAAGGGCACTCGGCTAATAATGGGGTGTCTCTATAGCCGATACTACTAGGGCCAGCATAGGCATCGTTAGCGTTGCCTGAGGCCGATCGTAGCGAAATACTCGTCCAGTTACCGGTATAATCTCGCTGATTATAGTGAAGTTGCCAAACGCTACGACGACAGGTTTGCAGATCGGTGTTCAGGCGTTCTGGGTCAAATTGAAAAGGTAACTTAAAGAAATTATTGTTTGCCATTATCGATGCTCTTAATTCAATTGACGGGTCTTTCAGGTGCGGGTAAAACAACACTTGCCTATCAGGCAAAAGCAAAACTGGTGGACATGGGTTATCGGGTTGAAGTGCTGGATGGCGACGAATACCGACGTAAACTCTGGCCCGAATTGACCTTTTCCGCTCAGGACAGGCAAGAATCTGTTCGGCGATTAGGGCACATTGCTGCGCTGCTGAGTCGAAACAAATTAATTGTATTGATGGCCGCCATTAATCCATACGAAAGTGTCAGAAATGAGCTGAAATTGGTGAGTCCAGTTACAAAAGTTGTTTATGTTCAGTGCAATGTAGATGTACTTTGTTTGCGTGATACAAAAGGATTGTATAGCCGTGCTCTACTGCCAGACGGGCACCCCGACAAAATTACTAATTTGACTGGTATCAATGACCCCTATGAGATACCGGCAACCCCTGATTTGATCCTGAATACCGACTCCGAATCGGTTGAGATGTCGACAAAAAAGCTTCTAAAATTTGTAATAGAATCACTCTAGTTTATAATTACCATAACTTACTAGTTGGATAGTAATCGGTCATTAGGTTGATTTCACTTACATGAAAGTGATGAATATTGAGTATAAATACTGGTTTATAAAATAGATTTTGTAATTTATTTAGATTATACATAATATTGCCTTTATAGTATGTAGTTATTATTGATGTAGTGTATTAGTGGTAAAATGAATATATAATAGATAATTTGTATATTAATTGACCACTTACTCAGTAATTACAAGTTGATATGAACCTATTTTGATTACAACTTCCTATCTTTCTAGGGACTTTTTATGCTTGATGTTTACCTCATGAACAGGTAATCTTTTATAAAACCACAGCATAAGCTTTTAACCTCTTTTAACCCGACTGCATGAATCGACGTCTATTTATTAATCAGGCAAGTACTGGTCTACTCTTGCCGTTTCTTCCACTTTCAGGATTTGGCGAAAAAACGTCTGACAGCCGCGCTATAAAGATTGGCTTTGTTGGGGCGAATACCCATCGTCTGGTATCGGAATTGACAAAATTGCCAGGTGTAAAAGTCAGTTCATTTTACGAGAGTGGGGCAAGTTTTAGTGAATTCCTGAATCGGCCTGGTCTCGATGCTATCCTGATAACCGCAACTGGTTCTACCGGAGTAAATCAGGCTATTGCTGCCTGCCAGACTGGGAAATCGGTTTATCTGGCTGCTCCCGGTACGAATACCGCTCTGGCCGGAGAAGCTCTGGTCCAAGCGGCTCAGGCGAGTGGAGTTATTCTTCAAACGGGCTATTCCCATCGGTCACTTCCCTCGTTTCAACAGGCAGCCGCAGCGGTTCAGGAAGGTATCATCGGTACCGTTACTAGCACTAGTGCGTGGCGTTGTACGAATGGAGAGCCAGATCACGCTTATGCTCCTATCGAACTCGACTGCTGCCGATGGTTTATGGGAGTTGATTACCCAACCCATGTAAAAGCATTCGGGAATATAGCGGAAGGGATAGCACCTGCTCTGGCTGCTCGATTCGCATTTGGTGACAAAATCAGTACATGGCAATCCTTACCGACTACGAACACTACGACCGAACAGAAGTGGGGTTTTACAATCTATGGCGATAAAGGCGTGCTGTCATTCAATAGTAAGGAACCGTCCAGCTTTCGGGTACATGACCTTAGTGGGAAACGAATACCTGCGGCCTGGGCAAGCGGAGCCATAACAGATTCTCAGGCTGCTGCTACTTACCATATTACCAATTTCATTGAAGCTATACGGGGTACAACCCTGATCAATGCGGATGCCGAATCGATGCATAAATCTCAGCTACTCCTGCAACTCGCAGCTATTGCCTATCGAGTTAACGAGCCCTTGTTGACCGACTCAGGCAATGGGCGAATTTTGGGAAACTCGGTAGCCATGAACTATTGGGACAAGTCGACTCGCCTTGATAGCGAGCGACTTGGGTAACGGTCAATTACAATTTATTCCTCATGTGTTAACCTTGTCCGCTTATGAATGAATACATAGCGCTTATCAAAATCTTTGCTGGCAACTTTGCCCCCAGAGGAACGATCTTTTGTCGGGGGCAACTGTTACCTATTGCCGAATACACAGCTGTCTTTTCCATCGTTGGCACTACGTTTGGGGGCGACGGCATAACTACCTTTGGTGTTCCTAATTTGCAGGGCAGATCGCCCATCCATATCGGACAAGCTCCGGGTGGGTCAAATTTCATTATTGGAGAGATGAGCGGCCAGGAAAATGTAACGCTAACGGCCAATAATTTACCAACACATACCCATTCGCTTACTTTAACAGGAGCTAGTAGTGGTGCAGGTACATCAGGAAACCCTGAAGGCAAGTATCCGGCTCAAACGGGTACTGAAAATGACTACAGTCCTACGGGAAATGGCAGTATGGCGCCCTATCAGGGGAGTATTACACTTGCTTCAACAGGGGGGAATCAGTCATCGATCTCCCTTATTCAGCCCTATTTAGCCGTTAACTACATTTTCGTTTTAGAAGGCATTTTTCCATCTCGGAATTAAACTAAATTATACCATGACTGAATATCTGGCAATAATCCAGCTTTTTGGTGGGAATTTCGCCCCAAGGAATTTTCTGATGTGCAATGGGCAACTATTAAATATTTCGACAAACACAGCCCTGTTCGCCTTACTTGGAACTACGTACGGGGGCAATGGGACAACCACCTTTGCGTTGCCCGATTTACGAGGTAAAGTATGTATCGGCACCGGACAGGGGCCAGGGCTTGCCAATTATGTGCAGGGGCAGCAAAACGTTGCACAAACGCAAACATTGATAAGCAGTAACCTTCCTAGTCACACGCACGTAGTGACTGGGACGCTAAATCCAGGCTCTTCATCCGACACGGGCGATTCAGCCAATCCTATAGGGAATGTGTCTTCGAGTACAGGTAGTCGAAAAAATTACGGTACTACGAACGATTCACCTCGATTTACAGGAGTCACCGGTACCGCAGGAAACAGTCAACCGTTCAGTGTTATGCAACCTTACCAGGCGGTCAATTTTATTATTTGTGTATCTGGTCTATTTCCTTCCCGCAATTAAACCTTAATCTGAATAACCTTTTAGTCGTATGGAAGAATACATAGCTGTCATCAAGATTTTTGCCGGCAACTTCGCCATGAGGGGGACTGCTTTTTGTCAGGGGCAAATTTTGAGTATTGCCTCAAATACGGCCTTATTCTCTTTAATCGGGACTTACTATGGAGGCAATGGGCAGACCACCTTTGCTTTGCCCGACCTGCGTGGTCGTATTCCTGTTGGGGTTGGAAATGGGCCTGGTTTATCGACCTATGAGATTGGGCAAACTGATGGCTCTATAACGCGTACCCTCACCATCAATCAAATGCCTGCTCATACTCACGCACTCGGTAATATTAATCCAGGGGCATCGTCGGCAGCTGGAACCGTCAATACAGCGCCTAATAACGTGTATGCGAATTCGGGTACAAAACGTAATTATAACTCCGTCGACGATAGCCTGATGGGCCCACTTACAGTAACCGTAGGTCAAGCAGGTGGTGGTCTGCCGTTTAGTGTTGAGCAATCGTACTTGTCGATGAATTATATCATTTTTTTGCAGGGAGTTTACCCGGCTCGTAACTAGAAGCTGATGAGTAAATTTGGATTTCTGGTGCCACGCTCAACGTTATATCCTGGGTTGAGTTTTGATTTGCTGGAGGGTATCAAGACGGGGATGGCTCATCGGGGGCTGACAGACGTTTCGTTTACTGTGGAGAACATCGGTTTTGGTACTGAGCCGACAGAGGTACACGAAAAGGCCGAGAAGTTATTATTGCAGGGCGTCGATGTTGTTATTGCCTTTATGGAGCGACGGTTGGGCGATGAAGTAGCACCTCTATTTGTGGCTGCAAACCGATTGCTTTTTGTGCTCGATGTATTGGGCGATGTTGATCCGTTCACAAACCGTTCGACAACCGGTCAACCCGTATTTTATCATTCACTACAAACCAGTTTGGGGTGTTGGTTGACGGCTCGGGCAGCGGCTGATGAACAAAAGGGGAGTGCCATTATGGCAACCTCGTTCTATGATGCGGGGTATCCGGCGTGCCAGGTAGCGGCCCAGCAGGGACTGCATGCGGAGGGCGGACAAACGGCTCAGTATTTTATTAGTTCGCACCGCCCGGAGCTATTCAGTCTGGACAACATACAAACTACGCTGAATAATGCAACTGTCAATGCAATAACTGCGCTTTTTTGTGGCGATCTGGGTGCCCTGTTTCTAAAACATTACCAATCAATACAAAATCAGGTACCCGTATATGCGTCTCCATTTTTGCTGGAAGAACAATGGCTATCGACCGTGGAGGGGACTGTTAACGGAATCACGGGGTTCGTGGCCTGGTCGGAGCATCTGGATTTGCCAGCTAACCGTGCGTTTATAGAGGCTATTCGTCGGGTTGGTCGTCAACCAACCATTTTTTCGATGCTGGCCTGGGAGGGTGGCCTGATTCTGGCCGATTGGCTGGCAACCAGTTCGCCAACGGATTTTTCGCGTTTAACCACGATTCGACTGGACGGGCCTCGTGGGCCAATTGCTTTTGATGCAGCTACTCACTTTTCGTTTGGCCCATTTTACCGGACCACCATTGTGACCGATGAAACGGGTAAATGCCGACTGGGTGAATTAGCACAAGTTGATGACCTTGAGACTGAACGCCAGCGTTGGCTATCGACAATACCCCAGGGTGAAACGACAGGCTGGAGAAATCAGTACTTATGCATTTAATGAATTTACATACCCTAAAAAGGACACAGTTTGCCGACGTGGGCCTTCCTGACTAATTGGCTATCCAAACCCATTAAACGTCCCTCTTGTATGAAAAACAATTACTTTTTTCTACTTCGCTTTCTTTTTGTGGTAGCACTGACCGCCAGCTCAGCGAAGCCCTTGTTCGCTCAAACAACCCTGGCCGCTGGCGATATTGCCTTTGTGCGCTACATAAGCGCCGATGATGGTTCTGGCGGTACTCAAAATGATGAATTCACCTTCGTCCTGCTAAAAGATATTGCCAGTGGTACGGTCATTAATTTTACCGATTATGGCTGGACATCAGCGGGTAAGTTTCAGGAAACATTTGGGTCGGCAACATGTGGCGCTGGTAATCATGGTTCCAGAGTTGATGGTATTGTAAGCTGGTCAGCTACAGCGGCTTACACGGCTGGGCGACAGATAACTGTTAAATGTAAATACAATCCCTCGGCTAATGTTGGTACCGCCACTGGGGTGCAAACCTCTGCTGGACAAACCTATTATATGTCGTTACCGACTGGTGGTGATCAAATTTTCGCTTACCAGGGTACATTCGCTTCACCTGCATTGATTGCTGGTATCAGTATCAACAAAAACTGGGATGCATCGCTGCAACCTTGTGATTACACGGCCACTCAATCTGTTTTGCCAGCTGCGTTGAGTAATAGTAATGTTGCTATTTATAATGCAGGGGATGATGCTTTCTCGGCTTATTATAATTGCTCAACGTCATCGACTGGGGCAGCTTCGTTACGCACAGCAATTAATACAGCATCGAACTGGATCACAAATAATAACGACAACTCCGACTCATCCATCCCGATTCCTCCTGCGTTCCTATCTACTCAATGCACGCTCAGCGTTGTTACAACCCAAATTACAGGGCAGCCTGCCAGTAAAACAGCCTGTGCTGGTTCGGGTACTACGTTTACGGTTGCAGCAAGCAATGATGCAACAGGTTACCAGTGGCAACTATTCAGTGGTGGCAATTGGGGAAATTTAAGTAATACGGCACCTTATTCAGGCGTAACATCGGCTACTTTGGTTATATCGAATGTAGCTGGCCTGAATGGAAATCAGTACCGTGCTATTGTAACCGGAGCTACATCGGCAACATCTGCCAGTGCTACGCTTACGGTTGGGAGTTCTCCGCAAAATATAAGTTTAACACCAAGCGGCACGCTGAGCTGTAATACCACAACAGTTACCCTCACCGCAACCAGTACGGGTGGAACGAGTTACGTTTTCAGTGGCGTGGGCATAACAGGCCAGAACAGTAATACGGCTACCGTTAACCAGACAGGATCATTCACCGTCGTAGTAACGAGTGCGGATGGTTGTTCGGCGAGTGCTACAACTACAGTTACTGGCAGTACAGCACCTCCTCAGAATGTAAACCTGACCGCTAGTGGTCCGTTAAGCTGTACGACCACGACCGTTACACTAACGGGTAGTAGTACCGGCGGGACCAATTATGTATTTAGTGGGCCGGGTGTAACAGCACAGGGTAGCACGACGGCCACGGTCAATCAGGCAGGTACGTATACGGTTGTTGTAACGGGGGCCAACGGATGTTCAGCCTCGGCAACCACAACTGTCACGAGCAATACGGCTACAGTTGTGGTCAGTAATCCTGCCACCAATGTGGCTACAGTAGGTACAGCGTTCAGTCAAACAGTGACGGCTTCTAGTGGAACAGGGCCGTATAGCTTCAGTATTAATAGCGGTAGCTTACCCGATGGTTTGAGTCTGGCTACCAATGGTACCATTTCAGGGTCGCCCACAGCGACAGGGAGCTTTACCATAACGGTACGGGCAACCGATGCTAACGGTTGTTCAGGGGTTGGTGGGTCGTATGTGATAACCGTAACCAACGCCGTTCCAACCGTAACAGGTTTAACGGCCAACCCTGACCCATCTTGTGTAGGCAATCGGCTAACCTTTACGGCAACAGTAGGCAACGTAACAGGCAGTTATAACTTCACACTTACGAATGGTTCTATCAACATACCTGGTACCAGCAGTAGCTCGGCATTTTCACAGACATTGATTTCAACAATGTCGGGCTTTCAAACCTTCACCCTAACGGTAAGTAGTAATGGTCAATCCGCTTCGGATACGTATGAAATGGTTATCACTGCGCCACCTGCGTTCACGCTGACAGCTAGCAATGGTGGAACACTTACTTGCGGACAAACAAGCTTGACGCTAAGTGTTGGGGAGACTGATTTTGCTGTCTTTAGTGGCCCTGGTATTGTGAGTCAAGATGGTGGAATGGGCATTGCTGTGGTGAATGCCGCCGGTGTTTATTCGGTAACGGTTACGGATAGCGAAGTAGGTTGTTCCAGTGTTGCAAGTACAACCGTGAGTAGCAATACGGCAACTCCATCGCTCAGCATTAACCCGAGTTCGTACACGCTAAGTCAAGCGAACCCAACGGTTAGTCTAACTGCTGTAGGGACAGGGACGTATAAATGGTCTACTGGGGCTACTTCGCAAGTGATCTCGGTTACGTCCAGCGGAACGTATTCGGTTACACTCACCAGCCCTGGTAGTTGTACGGCTACGGCCAGCGTTCCGGTAGCGGGAGCTGATTTGACCGTAACGTTGGATTTGCCAGAAGCTAACTTTACCAGTTCGGGTACGGCTTCTGTAGGTAATTTCGTTGTGAACGTGTACGAAGTGGGTGGCTTGCCTACCTCATCAGGGAATGTTCGGATTACCGTGACGGTACCTGTGGGCTATACACTTTCTTTTGCCCCCGGCCAGACAAGTATTAATGTAACGGGGGGCACAACCACAACGGTGAACAACTCGCAATGGACAGTATCGAATACGCTGGCGGGGCGTCAGATGACTTTGACGATGAATTCGGGGGCCTTTATTAGTGCAGGAGGTACCTCCCGCTTAGGGTTTAGTATCACTCGGACAACCGCCAGCTCCGGCAGTACCTCCAACATCACTGTAAACGTAGCGGATGACCTAACGATGAGTTATGACGCGAATTTGGCCAACAATGGCTACGCCCGGATAATTAGTGGGTTATAGAGGTTTCACTGAATCCTCCACAATAGCAAAAGGCGACCAAGTGGTCGCCTTTTGCTATTGTGGAGGATTGCCAGATTCAGAAAGTTCTGTTGCTGTTGCGCCAAACTCCTTTTTAAAGGCAAATGAAAAATGCGATAAATCTTCGAATCCTAGATCCTGATAAATATCTGTGGATTTTTGCCCTTTTTCTTCAATCAGGAAACGGGCTTCCTGTAACCGTCGTTTCACCAGCCAGCGATTGGGTGTTTCATCAAAAATGGTTTTGAAGTCTCTTTTGAAGGCCGACAAACTTCGCCCGGTAAGGAAGGCAAAGCGCTTCACGTTTACGTTGAACTTATAATTCTTTTGCATAAACGCTTCCAGATCTACTCGGCCGGGAACGCCATAATCAAATAACACGTCTGATAATTCGGGCTGTAATGCCAGGAGGATCAGCAATAATTCCTCTCGTTTTAAGTCAGAAAAAGTAGTGCTGATAATGCCGGAACCATTATAGTAAGGTTCCAGCGAAAGCAGAAAGCTGTTGATTAATTTATCTTTTTTGATCCGAATGAACGCATCTTTTGACGGGTGCTTTTTTAACGTTATGGTATGTTTTTGCTGGAAATTTTTCAAAAATGGTTCATCAAAAAAGATAATTACTTTTTCGAACTCGTTGTTCGTTTTTATTTTGTTGTAGCGTGCCAGTCTGTTTTTACGAACCAGGCAGCTTTCGCCGGGGCTGAGTATATAGTGTTTGTTACCGTCATAACCGTTCATGGTTCCTTTTGCCAAAAACAAAAAGAAATGTTCGGTAATGAATTGCTCCGGCGAAATAGCCGGGCCTACGAAACACGATTTTATTTCCGTTATCTTCATTGCTTCGCCTGCAATTTTATATCCTGTACTTCCAAAATAGATTTGCTATATCCTTTGGCTACGCAGTTAATCATGGCCAACCCAACTTCCCGCATGGTGCAGGTCCAGTTAGGAAGAATGGATAGCCACAACGGATAAAAAGCTTCGAAAACACGGTAAATCAGTCGCACATTCTGTTGTCCTTTTACCGGTTTCATAAATCCAGGCCGAAAAGCATATACAGCTTTAAAAGGTAATTTCAGTAACGCATTTTCGGTTCGCCCTTTTACTCTTGCCCACATAACTTTACCCTGTTCAGTACTGTCGGTACGATTTCCTGAGACATAGATGAAGGTCATTGCTGGGTTAATTTCTGAGAGCGTTTTGGCAAATGGAACGACAAAATCATACGTCTTTTTGGTAAACGATGCTTCATTTTCGCCGATAGAACTGGCACCAGCGCAAAAGAAGCAGGCGTCATATTTTTTCAGTTGCGTACTGTACTTGTTGATGTCTGAAAAATCGTTTACAATCAACTCGCTTAGCTTTTCGTGTTTGCGGGCCAGTGACCGTCTATTAATGATAAGTACCTCTGTTACTACAGGGTTTTCCAGGCAAACCAGCAAAACACCTTCGCCTACTAATCCTGTTGCACCGGTGATGATCAGTTTCATGGCTATTTAGTTTTTACAATACCTAAGTTGATCAAACTAGTGGCAGTCGCTAAAATTGCCTCTTCGGTAGAACGTGGTTTCCAGCCTAGTTTTGAGATGGCTTTTTCACTACTTGCTCTTTTTACCATGCCTAAATACGGCTCAACCGCTTTGAGTTTCGGATTGAATAGGGCCAGTAATTTAATGAGCCAATTCGGTAATTCTCTGGTTGGGACAGTCGTGGCTTTTTCGCCCAGATTTTTCCGGAGCACTTGGGCTATATCCAATAGCGAAAAACCGTCTCCGGCAACGGCAATAAAGCGTTGTCCGTTTGCCTGAGGCATTGTCATCGCTTTCAAATGCAAGTCGGCAACGTCACGAACATCCACGTACCCCGAAATTAGTTTAGGGCAGGCTTTCATACCACCATTCAGCATCAGTTTAATATTTTGAATGGAGTGTGAAAAGTCGTCCGATAAAACGGGACCTAGCACACCTGTAGGATTTACTACGGCAAGTTCCATCCCGGCACCTTCCGTTTCTATAAAATTCCAGGCTGCTTTTTCCGAAATGGTTTTCGATTTTTGATAAGGAGCCACGGTTTCGTTCAGCACTGTCCAGTCTTCTTCCGTGTACGGAGTAGTTTTTACGGTACCCATACCCACTGCACCAAACGCCGACGTAAGTACCACTCGTTTTACGCCTGCTTTCCTGGCTGCCCGAAGCACAAACAGTACCCCGTTTTGGGCCGGGATAACGAAATCATCTTCTGTTTTTGCGTCCGTATGAGGTGTGGGCGACGCTACGTGAATAACATACTGGCAACCTTCCGTTGCGTTTTCCCAACTCGCTTCATTTTCTAAATCAGCTTCTGCAAAAGATAACCCCTCAACTGAACGCAAGCCGCCTTCTTTCAGCATTTGTTTTACCAGCTCAGATTTGTTGAGTGAGCGAAGGCTAGCTTTTACTTTATACCCACTCTTGAGTAACGCAATGATGCAATAAGATGCAATAAATCCTGAACCTCCAGTTACTAATACGGTTTGTTGAGTTTCCATGTCATGATTGAACGTTTGATACTGCAAAGTTCAGCCATGTTATGAAATTGTGATTTGTTGAAAAGTCCAAACTAGTTTGCTGGAAAGTCCAGATTTTTCTAAAGAAGTTCTATCAGATGGTGGGTTATCACAGCTACTGGCCGATATTGCCAACCCAAACGGCGTATTTCTTAGTCAATTTAGTTGGTTTCTGAAAGCCTCGGAGATCATTTCCTATTAATACAAGGTCGGTCTGTGGGATTGTTTCCAGTTGCAGAAACATAGAACCTGTCGACTGGAGCCTGGGCTGACAATTCGCAATGCGTACTTTCTTGCTGGCTGTTACGCGGATATAAGCTTCACTTTGGGCCGAATGCATCGCTGTAACGCCATCCACTATTGCCTGATCCACATCGTTAAGCACAATGGCTGGCCGATCATCCGATTTTTGATAGGACAAGTGTAGGTTACGCAGCGAAAAGTTGCGGACATGGCGTACCTGAAAACCATAGGCATTGTTTACGCCAAATTGCTCCGCATCTGGATATTTCTTCTCATTCTCCGGCAGAGCTCGCTGAGCATCCGCCAAGGTGCCACCTCCAGCAAACGAAATGGAAATATTCGACAAATGCACATTATCGAGTTCATGATTAGGTAAACCAGCCACTAAACACCCCAGCTTAGATGCTCCAGTAGCCACGATATTCGATAACTGCACATTCCGGAATGTACCTATCGGAACCTCACCCTGATCTTTCTTATACGGCCTTGCCCGGTTGCCAAGTCGCAGAAAAATGGGTACCTGAGGCCCATCGATTCGGATATTGTCGATGACGATGCCATCCAGTTGACCGCCATCTACACTGGCCAGTGTTATACCACTATTGCCCTGAGGATTACCGTAAATAGCCTTGTCTGAAATGGCAGAAGGCCGGACTACACAATTGGTAATGGCAATATTCCGAAACCCACCCGACGACTCGGTGCCGCATTTAATGGCATTGCAGTGGCTACTGAGCATACAATTGCTGATCACGACATTCTCGACGGGCTTTTCATTCATGCTCTTCAAGGTAATGCCATCGTCGTCGCTATCGCCAAGGCAATTCACAATCCGTACGTTTTTACAACCGTCGATGTCCATCATATCATTGTTTTTATTGCTATGATTAAACACCTCAATGCCATCGATTAGCAGATCTTCGCAGTTTAAGTAATGTTGCATCCAAAACCCTGAATTTCGCAGATGCAGGCCGCTGATCGTTAACCCTTTTACGTTAACAAACCAAAGTAGAAATGGTCGGCAGTTGTAATTTTTTGGGAAGAACGGCGAGCTATCAGTAAATGCGCTTCCTTGCCCATCAATCGTACCTTGCCCTTTCAGGGTAATATTTTTTTGACCTTCGGCATAAAAAAGTGCAAAGTGAATATGCTCACTGCCGTAGTAGGAAATGGTTGGTGTAATGACCGGATACTGGCGTATATCGGGAGCGCCAACTAGGGTGGTACTGGCAGGAATCTCCAGCGTTACGTTGTCTTTCAGAAAAATGGTTGCCGTAACGTACTTTCCTGTCGGAAAGAAAACCGTTCCCCCTCCCTGAGCAGCGCATTCGTCAACAGTTTTCTGAATGGCTTCGGTATCCAGCGTATGGCCATCCCCTTTAGCTCCCCGGCTTTTAACCGTAAAAACGTCGGACTGCTGGGCGAATGAAGGCGTGCTCAGCCAGATTAAAGCACTGAAAAATAATTGTTTATACATACACAACATGCTACAATGATAAGCGCAGCCATCCTGGTAGTCTTGTCGTTGTCTACAGCCCGGCCACTGAGTATACATACTGGTTTGTGGCTCAATCGTACCTGTTTTAGACTGAGAATTTTCGTGAGGTGTGAAACCGAAAAAGGCGACCAGATGGCCGCCTTTTTCGGTAGTATAATGGGCTGATGTTTAGAAAAATACACCCAGCGATAGCATAAGGTTTGTGTTGCGATTGCTGGTAGCAACCGTCGGTGTATCAGCACTGCTGGGTAACTCAAAAGGAGAGTAACCCGATTTGTATGTTAGGTAAGAGCCTGATACGTCAGCAAAAAAACGATCATTTCGGACGCCTAATCCGGCAGTAAGGAGCAGTTTAGAACGGTCAGCTTTGGCTACTCGATCCAGGTCGATTTTATAAGCGCTCGGCAAATAGGCTACTCCGCCCCGTAAACGAAGAAGACCCGCCCGAATTTCGGCACCCGCCCGAATGTTGATCACATTTTGATAGGTATCCTGAACAAAGCGCTTTACATCGTTTTTAAAGTCGGTGTTGTCCTGCGCGTTCGTGAAAGATGAGGTACGTACCCGCATTCCCTGGTAATTCACATACTCTGCTGTTGCGGTCAGGAAGCCAATTTTCCCATTACCGATAAAGTAGGTAGCACCACCTGATGCCCGCAATGGGGTTTGTAGCGAATACGTAAAATCATTCGACGGATCAACCACATCGACATAGTTGGTCTTCAGTTGCAGATTAGGGTCTTTGGCGACTGCTGTCAGAGTTTGGCTAAATGTTTCGTTGGCGCTACTGAAAGTAGGGGTAACGATTGTTGCACCTACCTGAAGTTGCGGAACTAGTTTATAGATAAGACCAAACGTAGCGTTGATCCCGTTGCCTCGTACACTTAAGCCATTCGTCTGGCCGTAGTTCGCAAAGGTTTTCCCATTTACAGGCGTTTCCAGAAAAACGACCTGCGAATCATACTTCAGGTGGGTTAAGGCAATGGAGCCACCAATGTACAGCTTGTCGTCCAGGTTTCCCGAATAGGCGAATGTCCATTGGGAGTGAGCGCCCGAGCGAGTAATGGTTGAGCGTTGATCTTTCTGCGTAGTGGCATCATACCGTGTATAAGGCGGGCCTGAATAACTTGGATTTGTGGTTGTGGTCGGGTTGATCAGGAACAAACCGTAGGCCGCAGCCTCTTTAAAATCGGCCTGACGGTCATTCGGATAAAACCCGTTGATTAATTCCGTTTCACTGTACTGCGCTGCATTGGCCGAATTAACATAGGTCTGCGCAATAGACGAGTTTGGGTTGTTATTTAAACCACGGGCATCAACGTAGTCAAAGAAGTTCGCTGACTGCGAGTAGCCTACACCAAACGAACTTCGGCGCCAGCGGCTACTGCCGTTGTTGTTTTTTCCGGGCAAAATAAGGCTCAATTGCCCAATGCTGACTTTGCCGCTGCTGCCGGTTGTCTGTTGACCTAAAAACGTGCTCTGATTGTTAGCCGATGTAAACATCGGACTAATGCTAAGTTCCGAACGGTTATAGAAGGCTAAACCGGCCGGGTTGCCCCCTAAGTTGCTGGCATCACCCCCCAACGCTGTGTGGTTACCACCAATGCCCCGGAAACGAGCGGTGCCATTTTGATTAAAATCGGAGTAGCGAAAAGCATCATCGGCATAATCAAAAGCAGCTCCCTGGCTAAAGGCCAGATGAGATGCGACCATGAAAGCTACTGTAAAAAAGGAATGTTTATTCATATTCATAAAGCTTTATAAAGCGAATAGGTGGAGTGCAAATGGCTTCAAATCTACGCTACGAACTAGTTCTTAGAACAGATTACTCTGTAAACGTTTAATTACCCCATTACAAATATGTGAGCTCCACAACACATACAAAACGAAAATCCCCGCCGATTGTCTAATCAGCGGGGATTTTTATTTATAATTTAATTCCTGTTAGCGTGGGCCACGTCCGCCACCGCCTGAGTGACCACCGCCACCACCCGAGAATCCACCACCTCCCGAAGGAGCGCTGAAGCTTGGTGCGCTATAACTACGGCTGGGCTGGCTGTAGTTTGGCTGGCTGTAACTCTGCTGAGGTTGACTATAGCTACCCCGGCCGTTTTGGCTCTGATAAGACGAAGATGGCTGTTGGTAGCTTGGCTGATAACTGCTTCGGCCGCTACCGCTGCTATAGGTAGAACCACTGGTCGAAGGGGTGTAGCTACCCCGATTGCTCTCACGTGGCCGAGCGTAGTATTCGCTGTTGCCATTGCTGGAGCCGCTGTTATAAGAAGGAGCTACTGTGTTGGTGCTAGTCCGTCCGTTACTGCTCGAACTGTTGTCGTAGTAGTAACTTCCACGATTGCTACCACCGCTAGGACGAGCATAGTATCCATCACTTCTCGACGTTGCGCCAGAGTTAGCGCTCGTGCGGCCCCCTGCTGGATTATATGTCCGAGCCGAGTTATCAAAAGGAGCTGAATAACGCCCTGCCGAACGATCGGCTGTTCGGGCATAGGTCCGGGTGCGGTATGGGTCAGCACCAACTACGTAAGCATTGTTAACGTAGGGGCCACCATAATATCCTCCGCCGTAGTACGATGAATAGAATGGACTGTAATAACCACCATACGCATAGGAGCTATAGAACGGATCATAGAATGAACCGTAGCCGAATGGTGAATAGAATGGGCTGTAAGCAAAAGCACTGCCATAGAAAGGAGAGTAGAACGGCGAATAGAATGGACTGCCGAAGCCAAATCCAAAGCTGTTGTAGCCGTAACCACCAAAACCCATCCCCATGCCCAATCCTAAACCAAGACCGCTGTAGAAGCCTGTATTGTTGTAGCCCCAACGGTTCCAGCTGTAAGCCGATGTTGTAGCGGCATTGTAGCCATTTACAAAACCTGAATTATAAGCGTTTGAACTATTGTCGTTCCAGCCTGGATCGGGCGAGAGACCCCGATTTAGTTTACGGGCACTTAATTCGGTGTAATACTCATCGGTGTTGTTCGTGCCCGTTGCACCATACTGCTGATCGTCGACGTAATCAGGATTGGCATTGCGGAGGGAACGTTGCTGCTGGCGGTCGTAGCGTTGGAGTGAACGACTCGACTGCTGGCCACTGTAACCATCCGACTGTCGATTGCTGGCATATACAGGTGCATTACCAGAAACACCATACAGATCATCCGCTTCGCTGGTGTTCTGCGCAGTCTGGCGGCTGGAGGTACAACTCCAGATACTAAACAGAGCAGCCAACGTCAGATAAGAATATAGTCGTTGCGTTTTCATTTGGCAAGGGAATTAAAGTAACAAAAACTCATAAAAACTGCCATTTTAATCTATAACACTAGAATGACAGGTTTGATTACAAAAATAGAGTAAAAACCTATCTTTGCAAGTTATCTTTTAGTTAGATTCCATTTTGTACATAAAGGTTTAATCCGTCTTAAAAAAAAGTTAAGAATAGTTAAATAGGGTCAAAGGTTGTCAGGAATTGTCAAAGGTTGTCAGGTGTAGTCAAGTATGGCCAGGAGTAGTCAGGAGTGCTGAGCATTTATTGACAAAGCCTGACCACTCTTAACATTCCCTGACTACTCCTAACAAAGCCTGACTACTCCTGACAATCTCTGACCACACCTTAACCATTCCTGACGAGTCAACACATGGCAAAAGCAATTCCGTCCCGTAGTGAAAATTATTCCGAGTGGTATAACGAGTTAATCAAAAAGGCTGATCTGGCCGAAAATTCAGCTGTTCGGGGTTGTATGGTTATTAAACCCTATGGGTTTTCGATCTGGGAAAAAATGCAGCGAGCTTTAGATGACATGTTCAAAGAAACAGGTCATACAAATGCATATTTCCCACTATTTATCCCTAAATCATTTCTGAGTAAAGAGGCTTCACACGTAGAAGGCTTTGCGAAAGAGTGCGCCGTTGTGACGCACTATCGGCTTAAAAATGCGGACGATGGTTCGGGGGTGATTGTTGACCCAGAAGCTAAGCTGGAAGAAGAACTAATCGTGCGACCTACATCGGAGACGGTGATCTGGAGTACCTACAAAAACTGGATTCAGTCGTATCGGGATCTGCCCTTGCTAATTAATCAGTGGGCTAACGTAGTACGTTGGGAGATGCGGACGCGGATTTTCCTGCGCACAACCGAATTTCTCTGGCAGGAAGGACACACTGCCCATGCTACCTCCGAGGAGGCACAGGCCGAAACTCAGCAGATGCTGGATGTGTACGCACAGTTTGCCGAAGAGTGGATGGCCGTACCGGTAATTAAAGGAGCTAAAACAGCTAACGAGCGTTTTGCTGGTGCCGAGGATACACTCTGTATTGAGGCTATGATGCAGGACGGAAAGGCCTTACAAGCGGGCACGTCGCACTTTTTGGGACAGAATTTTGCAAAAGCATTTGATGTACAGTTCCTGAATAAACAGAACCAGCTGGACTACGTTTGGGGTACATCCTGGGGTGTGTCAACCCGCTTAATGGGCGCGCTGATTATGGCTCATTCCGACGATGATGGTTTGGTATTGCCACCAAAACTGGCACCTATTCAGGTCGTCATCGTGCCAATTTATCGTACTGAAGAACAACTGGAATTGATTACCGCTAAAATCAAACCACTGATTCTGGAACTGAAAAAGGCGGGCGTTTCGGTGAAATACGATGATTCGGATGCTAATAAACCAGGCTGGAAGTTTGCTGAATACGAATTGCGTGGAGTTCCCGTTCGGTTAGCAATGGGTGGTCGTGATCTGGAAAATGGCACGGTCGAAATAGCCCGCCGGGATCTGAAAACGAAAGAAACGGTACCATTCGACGGACTGACCGAGCGGATTAAAGCGTTACTTGACGATATTCAGGAGACGATTTACGCGAAAGCCAAGACCTTCCGTCAAGATAATACCTTCCGGGTCGATACATTCGAGCAGTTTCAGGAGCAGATTGAGAAAGGTGGCTTTTTGATGGCTCACTGGGATGGAACTTCCGAAACCGAAGAAGCCATTAAAGAGGCTACCAAAGCAACCATTCGTTGTATTCCATTTGATCAGGAAGCCGAAGAAGGAGTTTGTGTTTATTCGGGTAAGCCCTCCAAAGGACGCGTTGTGTTTGCCAGAGCATATTAAGCCTGGTTAGTGTCAGGATATAGTCAAAGGTGGTCAGAAATTGTCAGGTGTAGTCAAAAGCGACTTCACTAAACGGGCAATTTCTGACCACCTTTAACTATTTCCGGGCTATACCTGACAGTAACCTGTTCATCGGCTGAAACGGGTGATCTGCCGATATTTTCCGGGCTTCGGTCTATTGCGTTTTTGGTAGTGAACGAATTACAGTTGTTTTGATACAAAAACTGTAGTCTTAGTAAACTCCAAAACTTTTACCTATGCGTACCAGACGTTCGTTTCTTCGCGATGCCGGAGCTTTAACCCTGGGTGGCCTTGTATTGCCCGAATTGACTAAGGCCGATTCCTTGTTTTCTTCTGTAGCTTCTCGCCCCATTGGGCTTCAGTTATTTACACTGTTTCGCCCCATGAGCGACGATCCGAAAGGAACGCTCGAAAAAGTAGCGGCTGTGGGTTATAAGGAAATTGAATCCGCATTTAGCTTACGGGAAGGGTATTACGGCTATAAAGCGAAAGAATTTAAAGCATTGGTCGAAGGGCTGGGCATGACCTGGCGGGCTCACCATGCTATGGGCGCACCGTTTAAACCACGGCCAACACCCCCCGCCAGCACAACGGGAGCTGCCGGTGGGGCTGCTCCACGGCCAGCTATGGATTTTTCTAAGATACCTCCCATGCTCAGCCTGCGTGATAATTACCAACAACTTGTTGATCAGGCGGCTGAAGGTGGATTAAGTTATCTGGTTTGTGCGAGTACACCCGTCGCCACGCTCGATGAGATTCAAAAGTCAATCGAGGTGTTTCAGAAAACGGGTGAAGCGTGTAAAAAAGCAGGTATTGGGTTTGCCTACCATAACCACGCGACTGAATTTGACTCAGTTGAAGGCGGAAAAACGCCCTATGACTTGATTCTGTCACAAACGGACAAAGAACTGGTGAAGATGGAATTAGACCTGGCCTGGGCAGTCAAAGCGGGTAAAGATCCTGTTAAATTATTCAAGGAACATCCTGGCCGTTTCCCCTTATGGCATACCAAAGATATTAAGGCTGACCTGAAAACAATTACGGAAGTGGGCAATGGAGTTGTCGATTTTAAGAGCGCGTTTGCTGCGGCTAAAACGGCTGGTCTAAAGTATTTCTTTGTTGAGCAAGATATGGCGGCTGAGCCAATCGAGAGCATCACGACCAGCTATACCTATCTGAAAAATCTACAAGCCTGATCGCAAGCCAATGAAAAATCTACAGTTTAACGCTAAGAAATGGCGTCCGCGTTTGGTTGGCCCTTTAGCTATTTCGTTACAAGCGGTACTTGTTTTGGGGTTAGCATCCTTTGTTGTACAGGACGATTCGCCCTCTCAAAAGCCTGACGATAGTCGCTTTACGCCCGTACTTGTGGCCGATGACCTGGATGAACCGATGACGTTCGAGGTGTTGAAAGATGGCACCGCTTACATTATCGAGCGAAAAGGTGGCTTGAAAAAATATGATCCGATCACAAAAACCGTCGATTTGATTGCCACGATACCCGTTAATACGAAATACACTTCGGCAGAAGGTAAGGTATCGGAAGCCGAAGAGGGATTGATGGGTTTGAGTCTTGATCCCAATTTCTCGACCAATCATTGGCTATATCTATACTACGCGCATCCAACGGAGAAAAAGCACCTGCTGACTCGCTGGGAGGTGAAGGATGATAAATTGGTGAATAACTCCGAAAAAATTCTGATCGAAGTACCTACGCAACGGGAGGTATGCTGTCATACCGGTGGAGGGATGACCTGGGATCGGGCCGGAAATCTTTACTTAACCGTGGGAAACAATACGGGCAATCAGCAGGCGGCTCAAACCGACGAACGCCTTGGACGCAGCAGTTGGGATGATCAGGGCCATGCCGGCAACACGAATGACCTGCGGGGCAAAATTCTCCGTATTCATCCCGAAGCCGATGGTACATACACCATTCCGGCGGGTAATCTTTTTCCAAAAGGGACAGCTAAAACTCGCCCCGAAATTTATTCGATGGGGCACCGGAATCCCTGGCGGATTTCAATCGATAGCAAGACCGGCTATGTGTATTGGGGCGAAGTGGGTCCTGATGCTACCGCCGATTCTGAAATTGGCCCCCGTGGCTATGATGAACTGAATCAGGCCCGAAAACCGGGTAATTTTGGCTGGCCGTGGTTTGTTGGTAATCGGCAGGCATTTCCGGTTTATGACTATGCTGAGAAAAAGCCGCTGGAGAAAAAAGACCCCGATCATGTTGTTAATAATTCGCCCAATAATACAGGGTTGAAAGAGTTGCCTCCCGTTGCCCCGTCGTTTATCTACTACCCGTACGGTGTCTCGGAGGAGTTTCCGCTGGTCGGAACAGGCTCACGCTCGGCCACGGGTGGACCGGTTTATCATCAGGCTGATTTTAAAGGAGCCAAACGCCCCTGGCCTGCTTATTACGAGAACAAGTGGATTATCACCGACTTCTCCCGTGGCTGGATCATGGCAGTAACGATGGATGCTGAAGGTAATTACAAATCGATGGAGCGGGTAGTGCCCAATTACCATCCTGTTGAGCCGATCGATATGAAGTTTGGCCCCGATGGCGATTTGTACACGCTTGAATATGGTAGTAACTGGTTTCGCAAAAGTGATAATGCGCGGCTGGTTCGAATCGAGTACAATGGCGGAAACCGGAAACCCGTCGTCGAAGCATCAGCTAGTAAGAAAGGAGGGGCTATTCCGTTAAATCTAACACTGTTAACCAACGGTACGAAAGACTTTGATGGGGATAAGCTAAGCTATCAATGGAAAGTGACAGGGCCTGGCATGACGCCTAAGATTTTCAAGGTAGCTGAGCCAACCGTTACGTTCGATAAAGCGGGTGTTTATACCGCCATGCTGACCGTAACTGATTCAAAAGGAGCGGCTAACAGTAAATCAGTGAAGATCATTGCTGGCAATGAGCCGCCTGCTGTAGCCGTTAACCTGGCTAGCAATAAGACATTTTTCTTTCCGGGTCAACCCATTCGGTATGCGGTTAGTGTAGACGATAAAGAAGATGGAAACTTAACCACCGGAAAAATTACGCCCGACAAAGTAGCTATGAGTATTGACTACACATCAGAAGGGTTTGATTATGCCGAAGTCATGCAAAGTCAACGGAGTGTCGATGCTTCTACACAGTATGCCGTTGCGCAAACGCTGATTAGTCAAAGCGATTGCAAAGTATGCCATCAGATCAATACTAAATCGGTTGGGCCTATGTTTACCGCAATTGCAACGAAGTACAAAGGCAACGCTGGTGCAACCGATCAGCTGGTGAAGAAAATTCGGAGTGGCGGGGTAGGCGTGTGGGGCGATGTCGCGATGCCCGGTCACCCAGCCATGTCGGTGGCGGATGCAGAAGTCATTGTAAAATACATTCTGAACATAAACGATAAAACGTTCAGCTCGCTGCCGATGCAGGGAAACTACAGTGTCAAAATACCCGAAGGAGATAATGGGCAGGGCTCAGTGCTGGTGCGGGCAGCGTATACGGACCGGGGTGGCAAAGCCGTTCCCATGCAAACCTCGGAGCGGATGATTGTATTGCATAGTCCGAAAATGAATGCATCGGACGCCCCGATCGTTCACGGTGCCGATTTAAAAGCAAAGGGAATGGGCAAGGGTATGAACGTGATTCCCTACACTAATAGCTACATTGGCTACTATCGTATCGATCTGACGGGAATAAAACAGTTAGATTTTGAGGCTTCTGCTCAACGACGCGAAGGCAGTTCGGGGGGCGCTATTGAAGTGCATCTGAACTCGCCAACAGGGCCGCTGATTGGGGAAGCCAACGTTGAACTGGCTCCCGAAGTCGATATGGCAAAACTAATGGCCCAGATGGAGTCGGGAGCGGCAACGAAACCTGGAAGCACAACGGGAGCGGCTCCGGCAGCTAATCCTTTTCGGCGTCCAGTTCCTTCAGTTAAAATGGCGTTGAAAGACACCGAAGGAATTCACGATATTTATTTCGTCTTCAAAAACGATAAAGCCAAATCAATTCAACCACTTATGACGCTGGCCGGTATCAAGTTTATGGAAGCTGTGGGGAAATAGTTTGAAGTTTGTAGTTCGTGGTTTGAAGTCAATTCGGCAGACTAACTTCAAACCACGAACTACAAACTTCAAACTTTTAGTCCCAAGTACGAGTTGGTAAAAATTGATGAGAAAGTAAACTCTTGTCGGAAGTTCCGGTATTTTTGCCGCAGTGTTTACAACAAACCATTTGTATTATGGCACAAGCAAAATCTGGTGACACCGTTCAGGTGCATTACACAGGCACTTTAACTGATGGAACTATATTTGATTCATCGGCAGGGCGCACACCGCTGGAATTTACAGTTGGTAGCGGTCAGGTGATCAAAGGATTCGATGAAGGTGTAGCAGGCATGAACCCAGGCGAAAAGAAAACCATCAACATTCCTGTCGAGGATGCTTATGGAGCCGCTAATGAAGAAATGATTTTTACCCTGAATCGTTCTGATATTCCGGATGATATTCCACTCGAAGTAGGCATGACCCTCAATATGCACGAAGATGGTAATCCCCGGCCCATCCCGGTTATTGTTCGTGATTTGACAGAAACGAATGTTACGCTCGACGCAAACCATCCGTTGGCAGGGCAGGAGTTGACATTTGAGGTGGAACTGGTTGGTGTAAAATCGCCTTCAGGATTGATTCTGTAGGAATTTACTAAGTTGATTTGTGGAGTAATTGGACCGTTCAGGATGGTCCAATTACTCCACTTTGTTTTCAAGCATAAGCAAATCGCCCAGTTCACGTAGGGCCGTTTGTATCCCCCGCAAATTTGCTCGGGCAACATAGGCCGCCAGCGCAACCGTAATGGCTCCCACATTAAGCGCAAGAGTAAGGTTCCGAATACGCCTTAGACTGGCTTGTGCATCGGCAGTAGCCTGTTGAACATTGGTCGCCATAACCGATGCATTGACAAAAGCAGGGCGAGATGCCTGCGTTTCAAGATCCTGTGCCCGATTTAGTAAGCTGTTCTGGTAAGCATTCAGATCCAGATGTTGTTCATGCGAAAGCTCGGGCCAATGTATTACCTGATACTCGTTCAGAGCCTGGGCCATAGTACAGTAGCCTCGTATTATACCAATACGTTGATCAGGGGTAAAATCTTCCATAGACTGAATAATGCAGCATATATCCTCCATCAGGGAAATGGTTGGACTTTAATAGTAAAATAAGTCACTATCGATTAATTACCGGGCTAAGTTTTGAACGAACGGTCAAAATAATCACGGTTTATTGGCAACTATTTCGTTCACTAACCACGAGTTACTACCTAACTCGTGTCTGTCCTTGACCGGCAATCAACTGAAATAAAGAGCGTTAATTGGCTGTATAGGGAGACAATGTGACTTTTTAGGGTTCGAATTGTCTGAGCGTTAGAAGTTTCTACTCTACTTTATGAAACGTAAAACAATGCTTCCAATTCCTGGCCCCTGGACAGTCATTCTTTTGATTGCTGCAGCACTGGTTTGCTTGGTAATCAGGGCACTTTTAACGTAATGGTCGTTAGTAGCGTGTAGTTGATTTCTATTATTTAGTAGCGTATAGGTAATTTTAATGCTACACATTCCATCAAATGTTAATTTGTAGCATGAAAAACAAGTTGTTAAGATTCCTATCTCTTATTTTTCTGCTTTTTGCCATTTTGCTTCTCGGCCTTTCTGGCTATGCGCTTTATGGGAGCAACCTATTACTTGCTTCTCTTTGCTTTGTTTCGTCAATCAGTTGTACACTCGTCGGAACGGTGTTGTCAATGAAATCGGCTTAAGTTTGATTTTTGTGAAATATAATTATTTTTACTTTTTATTGAGATGTAATTTTTCCGAGAATTAGTTGCCGGATTGCTGAAATTAATACAAGTTAACGAACAAGAATGTGCTTGCTTTTTCTTGATAAAGTTATATTTAATAAAAGTTATTTGAATTCGGTCAATACATCGTTATTGACACAGTCTAACCTTATATTGTAATAAAAAAAGCCCTGTACTTTTCACAAAGTACAGGGCGGAATCAGTGGTTTGGCCAGGCTTGTCCGAAAAGACTGACCATACGTGTTGAGAAGGTGTACTAAACTAGTTTGACAGGATTCGCTGTCTATTTCAGCTTAGTGCTGAATATCGACACGAGTTGTGAACTGCTTCTGATTTGGGCCAACTACAAATGTATAGGCACCAGCAGGTAAGCTCGACAAATCGAAACGGCGAGTTGAACCTTTGAACGAATCAACTTGAACCAGAACGTTCTGTGGGTCGTAGATAGCCACCATAGATTCGTCTACGTTTTTAGAAGGCAACACCACTTCGAATTTGTTTTTTTCGTAGGCAGTTAGCGTTGGCTCAGCCACTTGTTGTAAATTACGCTCGTCGATGCTAACAACGTTTGCCTTGATCGTCACCCCTTGCGACATCCACCAGGCGTTGTTACCAGCCGTCAGAAAATACTGACCATCGGGTAAACTGTTCAGGTTGAACGAGGTTGCCTTCTGGTTGTTTTTGGTGACGATTCCCCGATAGAGAACGTTGCCATCAGCATCAATAAGTGCCAATTCAACCGCTGCTCCCGGCTTTGTATAAACACGTAATTTCTTTTGTTCGGACTTCTCAACTTTCACACCACCCATTCCTGAACCATTGTCTGCATTGGCAACTCCTGTGCCAGCCAGACTCCATACTGACAAAAGTACAGCGATTGATAAACGGATCTTTTTCATTGGTTTGAAATTTTGTTTTAACTGATACAAAGGTGTGGGGTAAACACGATTTAATGCAATAGTATAATTCGTTTAAAGCCATATTTGGGTGAATATTCATTTAAAAATACAATTTGATATAAGTTTAGTGGGTCTATTATTGAAAAAGTACAACAAGTCCCTATAAATAACGCATGAATTGTATTTTTCTAATAATTTTAAATTATAGGACTATCTTGATTTGCAGGAATAGATTTTATTGTTATAATACAACTTGTTGATTTTTGACAAAAATTAATGTGTTATAGAACCGCACGTTTTCTGATTAAAAGCACTTGAAATCGGATAATAAAAATGAAAATTGGATGATTCTCATCGGAACACTAGCTGGATTGTCTATTTTCTAGCGCAATTAATCATTGAAATAGTGATATTTAGATGTTGATTAATTGACGAATAGATGCGGGCTTTAGAGTGGCAACGGAAGATTTATCTAAATGGATTTGCGGGGCGGGTTTCTAGAATTCCGGCCAGTATGCTTCAGTTGGAGCAGGCAGCTATCCAGAAAATGACACCGGCAGCAAGTGCCTATATTGTAGGTGGGGCTGGGAATGAACAAACCGTTCGGGCGAATCGGCAGGGGTTTGAACGGTGGCAACTAGTCCCGAAAATGCTTCGTAATGTTGAAAATCCCGATCTGAGTATTGAGCTATTCGGACAGAAACTACCCTCACCGATTTTATTAGCTCCCATTGGGGTTTTGGAAATGGCCCACCCGGAGGCCGATCTGGCGGTGGCCAGGGCTGCCTCGGCAACAGGCATACCCTATATCTTTTCCAATCAGGCGTCAGTGTCGATGGAAGCCTGTTCGGCTATAATGGGTAATTCGACGCGGTTGTTTCAGCTCTATTGGAGCCGTTCCCGCGAGTTGGTCAGTAGTTTTGTTCAGCGGGCTGAAGCCTGTAAGTGCAGTGCTATTGTGCTGACGCTCGATACCACCATGCTCGGTTGGCGGACCCAGGATTTGTCGTTGGGACACTTACCTTTTTTGCACGGAAAGGGCCTCGCACAGTACACTTCTGATCCCGTTTTTCAGCAGCTTCTGGATGAGTTCATCCGACAACCGCCCAAGGCTCGCCCAACGATTACAACGACAACTATTCGCCATATACTAGGTGCCATTCGGCGTTATCCAATTGGTTCATTTCTGGATAAACTACGCTCTGGACGGGCGATGGGGGCGGTTTCGTTGTTTTCGGGTATTTATAGCAATCCAACCATTACCTGGGATGACCTCGCCTTTCTGCGGGGACAGACCAAGTTGCCGATTCTCCTCAAGGGAATTTTACACCCCGACGATGCGCGCCGAGCCGTTGATTACGGTATGGATGGCGTTATTGTCTCGAACCACGGCGGGCGGCAGGTTGATGGGTCTATTAGCACAATTGAAGCGTTGCCTGCTGTTGTTTCTGTTATTAATGGACAGATTCCGGTACTGTTGGATAGCGGTATCCGAGGGGGAGCCGATGTAATAAAGGCATTGGCACTAGGCGCAAAAGCCGTATGTCTGGGACGCCCTTACGTATATGGACTTGCCCTGGATGGACAGGCTGGGGTAGAGACGGTTATTCGGAATCTGCTCGCCGATCTTGAACTAACGCTGGGTTTAATCGGGTGTAAAACCATGTCAGAGCTTAATGCCGATAACCTCGCTTTAGCCTGAAGCCGTGCCAGCGTAACGGCGCACCGTGGTTCTATTGAAGGTTATGACTAACCGTGGCACGGCTCCAGGCGACTTTTATTCGCCTGTATTAAATTCATTTAATATGCCCGGTTAGACAGGCTCATTTCGGGTAATAATCCATAAATCGTTTGTAGTTTGCCGCTGATAAGTCTTGTTCGTGCGGATTAAAGGTTACTAAACAGGAATAACTTTTAAACCAAATGTATCGGCTGCGACTTACACTTAACAAATACAGCTTTACAAGATATGGATCAAGTATTGAAGGGACAAATTGCCATTATAACCGGCGCAAGCAGCGGTATTGGAGCCGGTGTGGCCAAGTCGCTGGCGGCTGCTGGGGCCACCGTTGTTGTAAACTATCCTGTTGACGCCACGAAGCCGGCCGCTGATGCCGTATTAAAAGAAATTACAGATGCGGGTGGTAACGGCATCGTAGCTCAATGTGATGTTAGTAAAGAAGATCAGGTCATCAAGCTATTTGCAGATGTGGTGGCTCAATTCGGCACTGTCGATATTCTGATTAATAATGCGGGTTTGCAGCGCGATTCTAAGTTCGACGAAATGACCCTCGATCAATGGAATACAGTCATTAGCGTCAATCTAACAGGGCAGTTTTTATGTGCTCGTGAGGCAATCCGGGAGTTTTTACGCCGTGGCCCTCGTCCCGAAGTGTCCGCAGCCACCGGAAAAATTATCTGTATGAGTTCTGTTCACGAACTCATTCCCTGGGGTGGCCATGTCAACTACGCCACCTCAAAAGGTGGGATTAAAATGCTGATGCAATCATTGGCGCAGGAATACGGTGATCGTAAAATTAGGGTCAATAGCATTTGCCCAGGGGCAATTCAGACTCCTATTAATAAAGCTGCCTGGGAAACCCCACAGGCGCTGAACAGCCTGATGACGCTGATTCCCTATAACCGGATTGGTCAGCCTCAGGACATTGGTAATTTGGCCGTATTCCTTGCATCCGATCAATCAGATTACATCACCGGAGCCAGCATTTTCATCGACGGCGGCATGACCGTTTTTGAAGGCTTTTCTACCGGAGGATAATTTGCTATGTAGGATGTATGATGTAAGAGATAGGATGTGAAGTATGCGATAATTACCCTTATATTATATTTCCTACATCATACACCCTATATCATATATCATACATTTTTTAGAAAGTGACAATTGAACAACAACGTTTAGACGATACAATTTGGCGATTGTGGGGACCATATGTTTCCGACCGCCAGTGGGGAACCGTACGCGAGGATTACAGCTCTAATGGCGATGCCTGGAGGTATACAACGCACGATATTGCCCGTAGCTATACGTACCGGTGGGGCGAAGAGGGCATTGCGGGCATCTCCGATGATCGGCAACAGCTTTGCCTTGCCCTGGCGCTCTGGAATGGAAAAGATCCAATTCTGAAAGAGCGCTATTTTGGCCTAACGAATAATGAAGGTAATCACGGCGAAGACGTTAAAGAGCTCTATTATTACCTCGATAATGTTCCAACGCATTCGTATCAGCGAATGCTCTACAAATACCCGCAGGCCGCCTATCCGTATCAATGGCTTTTAGACGAAAACCGTAAACGTACCCGTCTGGACCCCGAATTTGAACTGCTCGATACGGGAATATTTGATGAAGATCGCTACTTCGACGTGTTTGTGGAGTATGCCAAAGCTGGCCCGAAAGATATACTGATGACGGTGACGGCGCATAATCGTGGCCCCGAAGCGGCTGAACTCCATTTGCTACCTACGCTTTGGTTTCGCAATACCTGGATATTTGGCGATGACTCAGATGGAGTACCCAATTATCGACCGTCGCTAGTATTGCAACCTAATGGAACGGTGTCGGTCGAAGATTCTGATCTGGGTCATTACGTACTCCATGCCGAAGGACAGCCTGACTGGTTATTTTGTGAGAATGAAACTAATCTGGCCCGCCTTTACGATACCCATTCTGGATCAATTTACCCGAAGGACGGCATCAACGATCACGTGGTGCAGGGCGCAAATACCGTCAACCCAGATCATACAGGCACCAAAGCGGCCGCCCATTATCAGTTTACGATTGAAGCGGGTGGCTCCGCTCAAATTCGGCTTCGGCTTGAAGCACCAGGAACGGCAGTGGCTGATCTAATCGCGCCTTTCACCGAATTTGATCAGATCGTTGCGCAGCGTAAGGAAGAAGCCGATGAGTTTTACGCACATGTTCAGCCTGCCGAAGCAACGCCTGATGAAAAATTAGTACAGCGTCAGGCATTTGCCGGGATGCTGTGGAGCAAACAATACTATTACTACGATGTATCACGCTGGCTGGCTGGCGATCCGAATAACCCACCGCCACCGCCCGAACGAGCCTTAGGGCGCAATCATACGTGGCTCCAGCTCATTAATGCGGCTGTTATTTCAATGCCCGACAAATGGGAGTACCCCTGGTATGCGGCCTGGGACTGGGCGTTTCACTGTGTAAACCTGGCCATGATTGATCCGGGTTTTGCCAAGCAACAGCTTATGATGTTAACCAACGAATGGTTCATGCATCCGAATGGCCAGTTGCCTGCTTATGAATGGAATTTCTCAGATGTGAATCCACCCGTGCAGGCATGGGCAGCCTGGCGCATTTACCATTTAGAGCTTGAGCGAAAACCACCCGGCGAAGAAGATCGAACATTTTTGCGGGGTATTTTTCATAAACTGATGCTCAACTTTACCTGGTGGGTAAACCGGAAAGATGAAGCGGGTAATAATATTTTTGAAGGCGGCTTCCTGGGCTTAGATAACATTGGCGTTTTTGATCGAAATACCGTTTTCCCGGATGGCAGTCATCTGGAGCAGGCCGATGGTACTAGTTGGATGGCCATGTATTCCCTCAACATGATGCGCATTGCGCTCGAATTGGCTAAGCATGACCTGGTATACGATGAAATGGCGACGAAATTCTTCGACCATTTTCTGTACATCGCAGGCGCTATTACCAATATTGGAGACACGCACGTAGGCTTATGGGACGAAAACGAAGGGTTTTTCTACGACCAGCTTCGAATGAATGACGGCAGTGTGCAACGGATGCGTGTTCGAACGTTGGTGGGCCTTATTCCCATGTTTGCCGTTGAAGTATTGGAAGATGAATTGATGAAAGCAAACCCGGCCTTTCTGAAACGAATGGTTTGGTTCCAGAGTCACCGGCCGGATCTATACAATCAAGTATCACGCTATACAGAAAAAGGGGTTGATGAAAAGCGGCTGCTCAGTCTACTTCGGGGTTTTCGGTTGAAGGCCATCTTGTCGAAGATGCTCGACGAGAATGAGTTTCTAAGTCCACATGGCATTCGGGCGGTATCAAAGGTTTACCGGGATCATCCTTACGAGTTCACGCTGGACAACACTACTTTTCGATTAACCTATACCCCCGCTGAAAGCGATAGCGGTATGTTTGGCGGGAACAGCAACTGGCGCGGACCTGTCTGGATGCCGACTAACTACCTGATTGTAGAGAGTTTGTATCGGTTCTATGGCTATTTCGGAGATAGTTTTACGGTTGAGTATCCGATTGGGTCAGGTCAACAGGTTACCCTTAAAGACGTAGCGACTGGATTAACCAATCGACTCATCAGTCTGTTTACCAAAGATGAAGCTGGTAAGCGCCCCGCCTTTGGACAGCATTCGAAATATCAGGACCCCCATTTTCGAGATTACGTACTGTTTTACGAGTATTTTGATGGCGACAATGGGCGAGGTGTGGGCGCCAGTCATCAAACAGGATGGACAGGTTTGGTTGCCGAGTTAATCAGTCGAAAATATGCGAATCTAAAGTGATACTAATGCTTTGGCAAACTAGATTCTAGGGGATTCTATAGATTCTTTGGATTCTATTGTGCTGATAATCAAAGACGATAGAATCCAAAGAATCTGTAGAGACTAAATTGGACGAGTACTAGGCTTAGGGGTAAACATAAAACGAGAGCAGCTCAATCAGAACTGCTCTCGTTTTGTTCTTATGGTATGATTGAAAATCTGCCCAATTAGGCGCGTGCTGGGCGAAGCACCATGAAGCGTTGTTTAAGCAGGTAATAACCGCCAAACAAGAGGCCACTAAAAAATAGATCACCCATAACGCCATTTAAGAAAAAAGAAGTGCCGTTATAAAAAGCTAGACCAGCCGCATAGCATGTCATCAGGCCAGCCGCTGTTTGTGGGTAATAGGAGCTACCGTACCAAACGGCGAAGTTGGTAACCAGAAAAAATAAAATCGACGATGTGAGCGAGGCAATAGCAATCCGACCAGCCGTTGGACGCTGTAAAGCCCACAAACCCAGCAACCAGGTCAAACCAAAGCTGATATATACAGCGCCCATGCCGCTATGAAAACCAATCAGCGCATCGCTCAAGAGCATGGCCGCAAATGGAGCTACTAAACCGATCCACTTACGTTCAAAAGTAGCTGCACCAAATAAAGCCAGAGCCGCTACAGGCGTGAAATTCGGCCAGTGGGGTACCAGGCGGAACAAAGCTGTAGCAAGCACTAAGGTCGAAAGGGTAAGTAAGCGAATTTGGAGTGGCTTCATGGTAAAATCAGCGGTTAATAGATTGACTCGTGTATAACAGTGCCCTAGGCAGAATCGGTTCAACTAAGGCGATAACCTGGGAAATGTACGTATGTATGGCAAAGGTAACTCCATAAATAGATACAGCCAAGCCCATTTGTATCGGAACAAAGATGAAACCCACCAAACTACTAATGCTGAAATGAGTTCATAGGAGCGTATTAGCCATCTCTACCTTATGTTTAGTTTACTCCTTGCCACGATTGATTGGGATAAAATGTTTACGCCTTCGATGTCTCTTTGGGAAATAGGGGTTCGGGGTACGATTACGTATTGGTTCTGCTTTGCCTACATTCGGTTTTTTAGGCGCGGAGCCGGTCAGCTGGGTATCAGCGATTTATTGCTGATTACGCTTATTTCAGATGCATCGCAGAATTCAATGGCGGGAGAGTACACCTCTGTTACAGAAGGTTTTGTTTTGGTGGGCATTCTGGTTTTCTGGGATTATGCCATTAACTGGCTTGGGTATCGGTCGGTTTTCTTTAGTAAGATAGGGGAGCCCGAACCTGTTCTGCTCATTAAAAATGGAGTCATGCAGCGCCAGAATATGAAAAAAGAGTTGATTACCCCTACCGAACTAACCGGCATGTTACGCGAACAGGGAGTCGATGATATGGCCAACGTAAAAGCATGTTATATTGAAGGGAGTGGAAATATCAGCGTTATTTCCAAATAGATTCCATTCATCCTGAATATCGACCATTCATCCCTAAAAATAGATTTTTCTTAATAATTAGATAGTTGTCTAAATAATTAATTAGATATTTGTCTAACAGTTTAATCATATAGCGATGAATAACCTTTTTAAGGCCTTAAACGATCCCACCCGTCGGCAGATACTGGACCTGCTGCGGGAGGGAGATCTGAACGCTGGCGACATTGCCGAGCGATTCGATATGACGAAGCCCAGTATTTCGCACCACCTCGATTTGTTACGTCAGGCTGGGTTAGTCGAAGCCACCAAGCAAGGGCAGTTTGTCAATTACTCGCTGAATACGACCGTTCTTGACGAGCTGCTGGCCTGGCTGATGAGCTTTCAAAGCTCAGAAAAAGCAACAACTGAGAAAATTCCTGAACAGAATAACTAAACCGATTAAGCATGAAACCCAATTCAACACCGACTGAACTGTTGATGATTGCCATTATGTTGGCACCATTGGCGTATATGGGCATTATCTGGAATGAATTGCCCGCCGAAATAAGCATTCATTATGATTTGAAAGGAAATCCGAATGACTGGCAACGGAAAGAAACCGCTGCTTTATTGCTAGGATGTATCTCGTTATTTCTTTACCTGACGCTTCGATTTTTGCCTGCTCTCGATCCTAAAGGCCAATTGCAGAGCGCGAACTATCAAAAATTACGCTTTGCCGTTACGCTCCTGTTTGCCGCTATTATGGGCTGGTTATTTTACATAGCTGGCCACCCAACAGAAGGTAAGGCGACAACGGAAGTTATTCTGGCATTGGTTGGATTGCTGATTGCAGGTATGGGAAATTACATGACTACCATAAAACCCAACTGGTTTGTGGGCATTCGCACTCCCTGGACACTAGAAAGTGATACTGTCTGGCGTAAAACACACCGACTGGGTGGCTGGCTAATGGTAGGAGGTGGCCTGTTAAGTGTCGTATTGGCATTGGGGTTGCCCTTACCTTATAAAGTAGGGGTCGTGATGAGCGTTTTTTTCTTGATTACCCTGATTCCGGTTGTCTATTCTTACATACTGCACAAACAGGAAAAAGAGCATCAACTCAACTGATTCTATCATACCCATTGGTTCAATTAAATTCTCTCACTTATGAATCGTCTGTTTTTAGCTACGCTATTTCTGATAGCTAGTTGCCGCATTGCCCTGGCTCAAACCGAAGAGCCAATTCACTACAAAATAACGGAGCCCGCTGGTGCCGATCTCACGCTCGATGGGACATTGACAGTGCCTGACAAGGCAGACAAAGGTGTACCCGTGGTGCTATTGATTGCGGGTTCTGGACCGACAGATCGTGATTGCAACAGTACCTATGGGTTTAAATCGAATGCCTTTAAAATGCTGGCCGACAGTTTGGTTCGGCAGGGGATTGCCGTAGCTCGCTATGATAAGCGCTACTCGGGTACTAATTTGAAAGCTGCCGTTGCTGCGGTTGGCAGCGACAAACATCGGTTTGATTATTACGTAAGTGATGCCGTTGGATTTATTCAGCAGTTACAGGCCGACAAGCGGTTTTCGAAAGTGATTGTAGCTGGGCACTCTGAAGGGTCACTGGTAGGTATGCTGGCGGCAAGGCAGACAAAAGCGGATAAATATATTTCCATTGCAGGCGCGGGACAGAATATTGCCGATGTCATGAAGGTACAGTTTCAAACGGCGCTTCCCGATACGCTCCGTTCATTGGCAACGGTCATACTGGACTCACTGAAGGAAGGGTACACCGTTAAACGGGTAAATCCTTTTTTAGCGACTATGTTCAACGCTAAAATGCAACCCGGTCTGATTTCCTGGATGAAGTATGACCCGGCTGTCGAGATCAAAAAGTACGTTGGACCAGTCTTGATAATTAATGGGAAGCACGATATTCAGGTTGCTACTAGTGAGGCCGAACGATTAAAAGCGGCTCGCCCTGATGCCACTCTGGTGCTCATTGATCGAATGAACCACCTGCTGAAGAATGCCCCTCTGGATCGGGCCGCGAATTTAGAAACGTATAATCAACCCCATTTACCACTAACGCCTGGTTTAGTCGAAACTATTGCGCGATTTGTGAAAAAGTAGGAGTAAGGTACAACGCTTAATTGGCCGAGTAATGTTGCAAATACGCGATCAGGCGTTCAAAATGCACTTGTTCGTACGGATTTTGGGTCAGCCGGAGCAGTAATTGCCGATAGGTGTCTACTAAGTCGTCGAAGTATGGATTATGATTTAATCGGGCGGCAATCAGGCCTTTATAGCAACGATGCGTCTGATTATACACATACGTACAGGGCTGATTGGGCTGTTCGTTCAACAACTGATCAATTGTAGACAGAATAGAGGCCGAATCCAGAAAATTAAAGCCGTATTTATTGAAGAACAATTCAATTTTTCCGCAAACATTGGTAAGCGCTTCTCCCGAGTGAATCCTGTACCGAGGAAACTGAGCGCCACTAAAGCGATTAATCGACAATAGAAATGTATTGGCATCGAGCCGACAATCGGGCTGATTATTCAGGAATTGTTGCGCAATTTGTTCAACCTGCTCATTCCGGCAACCAAAATTTACGTCCAGCATAGTATCATCGACATAAAACACCGATGATAAAATGATATTTTGAAATCCGCCGGTACTGATTCGTCGAAACTGTTTTTTTTCAGGCAACAGCGCAAACTCATGCTCCGCAAAAAACGGAGTCAGGTGCTGATAGAGGTTCGTTTCGAAAGGAGTAATGGTCATCTTAGGAGGGGAATCAAGGTAAAGATTAGGCTATATCTATATAACTACTAGAATTGGACTAAGTTGATAAATTTTCCTGAAATAATGTAATTTAAATGACCTTATGGCCCCAAACGTAGTAAATGCACGGATTGGCGAACTAAACGAGCCGATAGTAAGTTAACCAGAACACATATCGAAAGAAAAGCTGGTTATAGAGTCTTTTTTGAGATATGGTCAATATGGGGGCGACTGGAATTGACAGCTTGCTGAGGTCGCGTGTAAGCATGCCGGGAGTTGACGGTATTTCCCGCCCAAACAAATCGTCAAAACAATAACTGGCGAATATAACTACGCCATGGCTGCTTAATCCGGAGGATTAAACAATAGCCATTGTCTCCCCGGCCTACGTGCTGCTGGCTGGATCAGGAGGCATCGACTCGCAGCGCTGGTCTGGATAATGGTGTTGACAACAGACGAGACAAAAGCACCTACGGATGAAGCTTGGTCTGGTACACACCGGGCCGATTCCCGACAATCCCAAGTGTACATAAGCATGTAGAAAGCGCGTTGGTTTCCTTGACTGGACGAGGGTTCAAATCCCTCCGTCTCCACAAAAAGGACAAAAAGCCCGAAATCATCTTGATTTTGGGCTTTTTGTATTAATACTATTGGGTATCTAATTTTTAGGGCAATAATAATTAATTTGCGAAGCGCTTATCTTCTGCTATTTCTAATTTAGATGACTCTACCTTCGCTGTTTTTTGTTGAAGAAGTTGCTGTAAATCTGGCAGTAACTGATTGAAATTAAAGCTCATGGTCTAGACAAATTAACTATCCACAATATTATACCTAAAACAATCTGCTTAAATGGATACCCCTGAAAACCTTGGTGGTGCACTGGCAAAAAAAATTACGGAAAGTGAGAGTTTACTGCTTGAAATTTACAAAGACCTCGCGCAACCCGGCGTAAAAAAGGTGGGGATGGCCTTGGAAACGGTTTTTGACTTCGCATCGCTTCCCCTTATGCCGTTTAAGTATGGTACTATGGCAGTCCGGCTTAATATGGAGAATAAATTCGAACGGTATCGGAAAAAGCTAGAAGCCGTCCCAGTAGAAAAAATCGCCGTAGTTCCACCCGAAATCGGGGTGCCAATAATGGAAAGTCTTACGCATACTACGAATGAGAACCTGTCTGAGCTGTTTTTAAATCTACTCGCCAAAGCATCTCATGTAGATACCGCAGGCGAAGCGCATCCTGCTTTTATTTCGATAATAAAGGAGTTGGCTGTCGATGAGGCTAAGATTTTGCAGTTGCTAAATAACAATAATGTGTTGCCATACTGCAACCTTGAGGTTTCAATTAATGATGCAGGAAATACTGCAGACCTTTCACGATACCTTACTTTGACTAATGCTATTAAACTCGATTTTCCAACAAATACAGAGGCTTATTACTCTCATTTGATAGCGAAAGGAATCATTCAGGATTTTGAACAAAGATTGATAAATCAGCAGCCCGTTTACGAGGCTATTAAGCAGGAGTACCAAGAATTATATGAAGTCTGGGAAAAAGGAATTAAGAATAATCCTTCAGCTGAAGGCTGGAAATTAAGCTGGACTACAGCTCATTTTAAAGTAACTGATTTTGGTAGGGTATTTATGAAAGCCTGTTTACCACCACCAATTGAAGTGAAAGTTACAAGATGGACGGAAGGGGAAATGCCTGAGGAGTTGAGCTAGAATAGTAGACATAGCCGTTAAGTAATCAGATACTTAGTAGTCAGTAGGCTCTTGGGCATTAGGTAGATTGTTATCGGTGGTGTTGATATTCAGTCTGTTAGGGAAATTTGAGATATTGTTCAATTGATAGAAATTAAACACCCCTAAATTATTATGAATGATTCAGCATGGGTTCGAATCGAAGCAACCATTGCAAACAAATCGGCTTTTCTTGATTTAGATGGAATAGGATTATTAGCATTGGAACTACCTGTTGATAAACTTAAAAGTATTGAGATTTTAAATTTAAGAAATAATGCGCTCACAACTTTACCTGAAAACATTCATAAATTATCTAATCTTAAACAGATATTGCTAGATGGTAACGAGATTAGTGAATTACCCAACTCATTTTGTAGATTACCGTCTATAACCAATATTTCTTTAAGAGGAAATGATCTAGTTTATTTGCCTGAAAATATTGGGAAACTAAAAAAATTAAATCAATTTATTTTAAGTGAAAATCAGTTAAGTACTTTACCGGATAGTATCTGTGAGCTTATTTATTTAACATCTATTGATTTAAGTGATAACAGGTTAATAGGGCTTCCAGATGATTTTGGCAATATAAAATATTTAAATAATCTTAATCTTAATCGTAATCAGCTAGTTGAACTTCCAGAATCAATAGGAGATTTTGAATTTTTATTGAATTTAAATCTGAGTGAAAATAATATCTATAAGTTACCTGGCACGTTTACCAATCTTAAACGAATTAATGATTTAGACTTGTCAGGAAATCGACTTAAATACTTGCCTGAGGATATAGGCAATATGTTGTCTATCAGGGATTTGCAGTTAAATTTTAATGAAATTATAAGTTTGCCAGAAAGTATTTCAGAAATGAAAAATCTGTCAAATCTAGGAATAAGTAACAATAGGATTGAATATTTGCCAAATGGAATTGGTTCAATGAGGTCATTATCTAGAGTTAATTTAAGTTTTAACAAATTAAAGAAATTACCTAATGATTTTTGGCTTTCTAGAAGGTGGTTTTTTTTAAATGTGAGTCATAATAAATTAGAAAATTTGCCCGATTCAATTGGTAAGTACAGTTCTTTTCGTGAATTGGATTTAAGTTACAATAAGCTTACTGGCTTACCTTCAAGTTTTGTCAATCTAAAAAAGCTTGTTAGTTTAAACATAAGGAATAACAAACTTGAAGAATTTCCAGATGTGCTTAGTGACTTGAATAGCGATAGGCTTATGCTCGACTACCGAGAAAATCCTTTCTTAGAACGGGCACTAATGCGCTCGCAGAAATTTACAAAAATTTGGAAAGGCACACCCAATCACTTACGGGAACTATTAAAGATCTACCTAAGTGGATTTAACGTATTCTTTGCTCAGAGAACCCATCAACAAATTGAATTTAATGTAAATAATGAGCCAGATGGTTTAGCATTTGAAGTTGTTCCCAACGAAGATACAGACCCTAATCAGGTTGAATCCCTTCTGAATGAGTACTTTGATATTTTAAAAACCAAACTCAAGGAAGGTACAAGGACGGGATTTGTTTATCCCATGTCATCGGATGATCCGGCCAATCTTTTTGCTCAGCTACAGGCAAGTGCTTTTGCGGTGAATGCAACTACCATCAAGCATTCTGTTAAAGGGCACGTTTCCGATCAGGATGTCATTATTGGTGTAAGTAAGAGCGTTGATGATATGCAAGTGGAATTCCATACAGCTATTGCAATCAACAATAAGTTGAATCGTGAACTACAGGAATATAAAATAGCTCATTCTCATCTTATAGGTAAATCGGTAGCACAACAGGAGGAAATTGAAGCCCGCCGTTTAGAGTCCCAATCCAGGGCCAGTTTGCCTACTACTATTAACATTCAACAGCAAGTATTAATTAAACAAGAAATCGGAAATGATTTTGCCAAATTAAGGGAGCTTCTTTTCCCACTTCTTAGTGAATATCAACGCCAAGAAGGGGCATCTTTACAAAGCGAACTTGATAAAGCAAGTGAGAAACCAACCTTAGTCCCTGAAGAAAAAAAATCTCTGGGTAAGAAGATCAAACGGTGGGTTGAAGGAGCGAAGGAAGCTGTCAAAGTAGGCAAGGAAGCAGGCGAGGTAGGAGGAGAGGTAATCAAATACTGGGACAAGCTAAAAGATTTTGCTGAAAGTGTTCTTAATGATCCAGACTTAGTAGAAACCATTCAGCAGGCAGTAGACGGGTTGGCATAAAAATCCAGTGGCAAAAAAAGGCAATTATTAACCAAGGGTAGAAAATAAAAAGTGCGCTTTCAAGCTAATCAGGCTATATTTATACCAGCTATTCAAATCCATCCAATAGAAATGAATGCGCTTCACTGTGACCGTTGTGGTTTTGATATTGTTATACCAGAGCTGAGTACTGATCAGAAAGCTAATTTGTCACTTCTGTACAGAGAAGGAAAAAGTTTGGCTGTAGTGGAGCAACTACGAAAAATCAGCAAGTTGAGCCTTTCTCAAGCCAAAGCTGTACTACTTCATATAACACCCACACCGGGTCATTGCCATCGATGCAATTTTAGTGCCTTACTGGAAGGGAGCAGCTTATGCCCAAACTGTAAATCCGTAAATCTGAACTGGTAAGATTGATATAGCCTTTACGTATATAAGTAAGTCGAATAACCTTACTCTAACCAGCCAACCGGTTTGTTAGGTGTACGGCCATCACTTGGCACACAGGTCGCCGTCGGGTAATCCTTGGAGCCATACCCCCCCTTGTTAAAAGGTTGTGAGGGCGGGCGGTTATTCAAGGCGATAAATAGGCCCGGTGGGATACCTGTCGCGTCACGTCGGTCAATCCAGTCCAGCGAGGTGGCCACTGCCGAGGCCGTAAAATAGCCAATCACGCTTTCATGTTCATTGGCCAGATTGCGCACGTTACCCACTAACGCGGTGGGAGGAGTAGCGGCCACACCCCCGTTGTTTTGGGTTTGCTCCTCCACCGTTCGGTAGTACTGGTAGGCTCCCCTCGTGAGCGAGGATTGGCGAAGCTGCACCAAACAGGCGTTCTGCTGATAAAACGGAATCTGGGCCACTGAGCGGCCCAAAATCAGTCCGCCATTGCTGTATACATCGTCGAACACGTTGGTGGTGTAATTGTGCAAAATCTCCCAGCATTGGGTGCGACACTGGTAATCGGAAACATAGTACCCATTATCAAATTTCTGACCATAACAGTCTTCGACCAGAAATGGCGGGGTTGTCAGTGAGTAGATCGCATACTCATTATTCACACACGTTCGGCACCAGTCCTGTTTCTCCCACAACAGCCAGTCCCAGCGGTAATAGTTGTGTTGATCGGCGGGGTCCTGAAAATCAATGGTTATTTCATGTGCTCCCCGGTATTGATTAATGGAGCCATCGCCAAGGATAGCGGGTAAACTCGTGGGATTGAATTTGGTATGGACGCGGTCAATAGGAGGGACCGTGGCCATCACTTCGGTTGTGGACTGATAGTGTGTACCATCCTTGAGGGTAAAGCGCAGTTGGTACGCGTGACCCGGTTGGGCCCGAAAGCCCGCTGGAGAGCGGTAGGCCCCAGCTGTGTCGGTTTCAGCGAAAACGAGTACCTGAGCAGAATCAACCAGAACCTCCACCCGGGCACCCGTGATGGGCAAACTGCCAAAGCGGCCAGTTAGCGAGTCGGACTTAGAGCGATTAATGTGAATCTTTTGATCCTCATTGAGATTGGTCAGCGTAGCGTCAACCACAATCACATTGACCCGCTGGCTCATGGGAGTCTCCAGCATATCTACGCAGGCGGTCGGCAAGATGAGCATCGTCAGAACAACGAGCAGAAAAAGACTAGTAGCGCGCATAAACAGGTTGGAGTGGAGTAGGTAATAGGTAAAATACAGTGAGTTGTGTGTTCTACTTTACGACTTCCAGGCCTCAATTAGTACAAGCAACCTGGCTGGTCAGCAGCACGTCCAAAGCGCCCGTCAACTAACTGTATTCAATCTGTTTGGTGAGTAGGCGTTTCCAATCCTAACAATCAGTTCTACTACGTGGTTAACCCTCTGTTCGTCGTGATGATACATACATAATACGGCTGGCAAGGGATTGCGAACAATCAATTAATGATGAAGTAAGGTATGATGGACGAAAACGAATCATCGGAATTGACGGAGGACGAAAAGCGGTTGTTTGCTGATCTGATGCCCGAAGACCTCAGCGAAATTCTCGATACGGGTGTCAACCGGCGGCATTTCCTCAAATTAATGACACTGGCGGGTGGCGGCATTCTGGCAGCCCAATCGGCAGTGGCCGAACAATTAATGACCCGGCCCTTTACCGAAGCTGCTCCAGCGGACTATGCATTGGAGAGTCTTGAAAATGGGATGAACGTTTCGTTCAAGGTCAATGGTACGGCCCGGAAACTAACGGTCGATTCCCGGATGACATTACTCGATACCCTGCGGGAACGACTTGATCTGACGGGCTCCAAAAAAGGGTGTGATCATGGTCAGTGTGGCGCCTGCACGGTCATCGTAAATGGTCACCGGGTGTTGTCGTGCCTGACGTTAGCTGCGAGTTGCGAAGGAAAAACGGTGCAGACGATTGAAGGACTGGCGCAGGGTAATTCGCTCCACCCCGTGCAGGAGGCTTTTCTGAAACACGACGGATTCCAGTGCGGCTTCTGTACACCCGGCCAGATTTGCTCGGCGGTGGCGATGCTCGATGAAGCGAAAAAAGGTCATCTGAGCTACGTTAGCGAGACTATACGTCAGCCTGCGGGGCCAGCAAAGCTTTCCAATGAAGAGATTCGGGAACGCATGTCCGGAAATATTTGCCGGTGTGGCGCCTACCCCAATATTGTTGCTGCCATTCAGGAGGTTCATAGTGGCAAGCCTGTCGAACAGGTTTTTCGTTCGGTTTAATTCGTTAGCAACTGTATCTTATGAGACCGTTTACCTACAGCCGAGCTACCGACCCTTCGTCGGCGATCAAAATGCTGGCCCAGAACCCAACCGCCAAATTTCTTGCGGGCGGTACCAATCTACTCGACCTGATGAAGGAGGACGTTGAACGACCGGGCGCCCTCATCGACATTTCCGAGCTAGGTTTAACTGATATTAAGCCACTAACCACCGGAACGAACCAGGGCGGTATTTCACTAGGTGGCCTAAGCAAAAACACCGATACGGCAAACCACCCGCTGGTCCGGCAGAACTACCCCTTGCTCACGCAGGCCATCCTGGCGGGTGCATCGGGACAACTGCGGAACATGGCGACCAATGGTGGGAATCTGCTGCAACGAACCCGCTGTCCGTACTTCTACGATGTGGCTATGCCCTGCAATAAACGTGAACCGGGAACCGGTTGTGGTGCCCGCGAAGGCATAAACCGGATGCACGCCATCTTTGGCTGGTCGGAGCAATGCGTAGCCGTCTATCCATCCGATATGGCCGTTGCCCTGTCAGCATTGGATGCAGTGGTTAAGGTTCGTAATGCCAATGGGCAGGAACGGTCGATTCCGCTAGGCGATTTTCACCGGCTCCCAGGCGATAAACCAGAGCAGGACACCAACTTACCGCCTGGCGAACTGATTACGGCCATCGAACTGCCGAAGAACCGATTTGCCGAAAAGTCGTACTACCTCAAAGTCCGCGACCGAGCTTCGTATGCCTTTGCGCTCGTATCGGTCGCAGCTGCTTTGGAGATGAATGGAGCGAGCAACCGAATTAAAGCCGTCCGTATTGCGATGGGGGGCGTTGCCCACAAACCCTGGCGAGCGTTGAAAGCCGAGCAGCTACTGGTTGGCAAAGAAGCCACCGAAGCCAATTTCAAGCTGGCTGCTACCGCCGAAATGGCTGATGCCAAACCGCTGGCACACAATGCATTTAAAGTTGAATTGGGTAATCGAAGCATCGTTCTGGCCTTGCAGATGGCCATGAACGGCGGTAAAGCGTAAGCGCAACACATCCCATGAAGGAAACAACGAAAACAATTGGCACACCCATCAGTCGGATTGACGGAATTGCCAAGGTAACGGGCAAGGCCGCTTATTCGATGGATCATCCGGTCAAGAACCCAGCCTATGCGATTCTGTTTAAAAGCACCATTGCCGCCGGGACGATTCAGAACATCGACACCAAAGCCGCAGAGAAAGCCCCTGGCGTGCTGGCCGTAATTACCCATCAGAATGCGCCAAAACTGAACGTTAAAGGTGGTTTGCGCGGAGGAGCACTCCTCCAAAGTCCCGAGATCGAATTTTTTGGTCAGAACATCGGCATCGTGGTGGCTGAAACCTTCGAACAGGCCCGCTATGCATCGCGGCTGATCCATGTCACGTACGATAAAAAAGAGCCTAAGGTCGATTTCGATAAACTGGCTAGTCAGGCCCGCATGCCAAAGGATAAAGAGAAAGCGGACGCCAAACGGGGAGATGCCAAAGCCGCACTCAGTCAGGCGACGATTAAAGTGGAGGAAGTGTACGAAACACCCATTGAACACCACCATCCGCTGGAACCTCATGCTGCTATTGCCGAATGGAATGGCGACAAAGTGACGCTGTATAGTAGTGCTCAAATCGTGAATGGAGCGCAAAGTGCAGCAGCCGCTACGTTGAATCTGAAGCCCGAACAGGTGCGTATCGTATCGCCGTATATTGGGGGAGGGTTTGGTTCGAAAGGCGGGCAATGGGCCAATCTGGCGCTGACGGCTGTAGCAGCCAAACAGGTGAATCGACCCGTCAAGCTAGCCCTGACCCGCCAGCAGATGGTTAATTCGGTGGGTTTACGGCAACACAATCAGCAGAAAGTAAGCCTGGCCGCTACAGCTGATGGAAAACTGACAGCACTGGCTCATGAGATTACGACCCACTGTGCCATCAACGACGAGTTTGTTGAGCCTTGTGGCGACTGCTCAAAAATCATGTACGACACGCCTAACTCACTCATTACATATCGGGTGGTGCCCATGAACCTGATTCTGCCGACCTATGCGCGCGGTCCCGGCAAATCGACGGGCAGCTTTGCGCTCGAATCGGCGATGGACGAGTTGGCGTACAAGCTGAAAATGGACCCGATTGCGTTTCGGATCAAAAACGAACCCGAACGCGACCCCTCGAATGGCAAGCCCTGGTCGTCGCGCGCAACGGTGCAGTGCCTGCAGGAAGGTGCCAAAGCCTTTGGGTGGGAAAAGCGAAACCTTGAACCACGTCAGAACCAGCAGGGTAATTACTGGATTGGGTATGGGGTTGCGGCCGGAACGTATCCCGCTCACCAGCGCCCGACCTCAGCTTCGGTGAAGCTGAAACGCACAGGCGATGAGGTGGTTGCTACTGTTGAACTGGCCGCTGCGGACCTGGGTACTGGAACCTACACCATCCTGACGCAAACGGCTGCCGACGCGCTGGGATTACCTATTCAGCAGGTCAAGGTGAAAATTGGTGACTCAGATCTTCCCCCGGCCGCTGGTTCGGTGGGTTCAGTGGGAGCTGCCAGTTATGCCAATGCCGTGAACGATGCCTGCCGGAAGATTACGGATGAATTAGTGACGAAATCGGGCAAACAATTTTTTGCCCCGCCAACGGCTGCGCAATTAATGCGTTCCGAAAAGCTAACCGACTATCAGGCCCGAGTAGACGCCAAGGCACCTGAAAGTGCTGAGGATTATTCGGCTCATAGCTTCAATGCCAATTTTGCCGAAGTAGCCGTAAATAAATCGACAGGCATGATTCGGGTTAATCGTTTTCTGGCAGTGACCGGAGCAGGGCAGATTCTGAACCCCAAAACCGCCCGCTCGCAGATCATTGGTGGTAACGTCTGGGGCATCGGCATGGCCTTGACCGAAGAGTCAGTTGTGGACCCACGCTGGGGTAATTTCGTTACCCGCTCTTTCGCTGATTATCACGTTCCGGCTAACCTGGACATCGGCCATCTGGACGCTATTTTCATTCGTGAGAATGATACTCATGTTAATACGCTGGGAGTAAAAGGAATTGGCGAAGTGGGTATTGTGGGCGTAGCAGCCGCCGTGGCCAACGCTATCTTCAATGCGACAGGCAAACGGGTACGAGAGCTGCCGATTACGCCAGATAAGGTGCTGTAAGCGATTGAACTTTATTTCGCGTTGTACGCATTTTTAGCCCTGGATTAGCAATCCTAGGGCTATTTTTTTGCCAGTTAAATCTCGTTTCCAACTGTAGCGAGCTTCGCTTGGGCAAAGTAGGCTATTATTTTATAGACGATTTTCTCAAGCCAAAAATCAGGAATTTCAACTGCTTTCTGTTTGGCAATGATGGTAAAAGTGCTACCAGTAAAGCCCGCCGAGTTAGTATAAAACATACGTTGGAAAAAATAATCAATTCAAGAACTTACTAAGTCGATGCGAGAATTAATAAGGTCTGATAGGTAATTTTCTCTGCGGATTCATGCCTGTTTTAAAAATAGCTCAGCTGCGTTTTTCTAGTCTTCATCGTGGTGAAAGATCCGCCTTTAGCTGTCCTATTTACAGGTTTGTTTTATAAAATGGAGAAAATTGGGCACTAAAAATGGCTGGTCAGTCTAAGAATGTATCGAAAAAAGTCTGCTTAAAATGGAAATATAATTTGACGATCAATTGTGAATTGGGGTGGAATCCACAAAATTATTTTCTTAATTTATCGCGATGGTTAACAAAATTAATGAGTAGGTATTCACTATTTGTTAATCACGTAATTTATTCAGGCACATACAACTTGCAGAGAATCCTGAAAAAGGTTTATAAATTGAAAATAATAAGTATTGTCAATAAACTTGGCTTTTTCGTAATAAGACTTACTATATTTGCGCTTGAGGAACTCCGTTAACGATAACTAAATTGTCGAATGAAAGCAAAACAAATTCGCTTCTTTTCTCTTGACGAGAACAGCGAAGCTAAAAAACAAAAAAAGAAAAGTACAGCTAAAGCCGCGCCCGTTACAGGCTATATTTCATCTGCTGGCAAAGTCGTATTCCCCGACAAATCGATTGCTCAATTAGGTCTTGATCCATCAAATAACCTATTTCAGGTAGGAACCCAGGAAGGCAAACGTAAAATAAAGTCGCTCTACTTAATTCCTAGCACAAGCGAAAATCAAGAGGCATTTGAATTAGAAAAAGCGGCTAAAAGCCACAGCATTTCGTTGCCATTCATCCTGCAGAAAGGAGGCATTGACTTTGCGAATGTAAAATATACGTTCACTGTCAAGCCTTTCGACTACGATAATGATGTTGTTGGTTATGAATTGAAGTTAACAAACGATATCCCAAAACCTGAATATACAGGAAAACCACGGGGCCGTAAACGTTTGACTCCTGCCGCTGAATAAGATTTTTGTAAACATAAATTGGGAAACCAATTAGCAATACAGACGAAAAAAGCGGACACATCGTCCGCTTTTTTCGTCTTAGCCATTTATCAAATTAGGGATTAAAAACAATCTCTTAGAGCTAGAATCCATATCATTTTCGCCGGTTAGAATCCAATTATAGCAGCGCTTAATTTTATTTTAATCTGCTCAAAAAACAAACAACAGACTATGAACAAAGTTTCCTGATTATGACCCGCGATCAACTCGATAACCTTATTTTACAGGGAGAACATACCCGTTTAGAATTCAAACGTCAATTGTCATCACCGGATCGAATTGCCCGCACACTAGCTGCTTTTGCGAACACATCAGGGGGAATTTTATTAATTGGAGTGGCTGATAATGGCAAAATTGTGGGCGTCACATCTGAGTTTCGGGAGATTGAAAAGATTGAATATGCAACCAATAAACTCATTGAGCCTGAGCTAAGTATTAGCTACGAAACAATAGCGCCTGATGGTCGACTGGTTTTAGTTATCAGTGTTACCGAGAGTGATGAAAAACCTCATTACGTACTGGATGACTCCGGAAAACGCACCATTTATGTACGGGCGAAAGATAAATCCGTTCCCACGAGTAAATTGATTATTACGCCAGATATGGCTAATCGTGAACTGCTCAAATCGCCAATGGCCAGGACGCTGATCCAATATCTACGGAAAAATGACCACATCACAGCCGATAAATTCGCTAAGCTCATTAATATCTCCGATTACCGGGCTGGTAAATTGTTGCGCCAACTTGCTGAGCGTGGCTTGCTGATTTTGATCGATAAACCCAGGCCGGTTCGTTATGCACTTAAACTGGCAGAGTAATCAAATCGTATCTTTGCCCTTATGATGACCTCGGAGCAAGAAATTACAAAAGAGATAATTACTGATTTTTTTAAGAGTTTACAGGATCGCATCTGTCAATCGCTTGAAGAAGCCGATGGGGCAGGGCGATTTCGTGAAGATAATTGGGAGCGCCCTGGTGGTGGTGGAGGACGTTCTCGGACAATAACGGGAGGCAATGTTATTGAAAAAGGGGGCGTTGGATTTTCAGCTGTTTATGGTGAAGCGACAGAAGCTACTTTACGCACGCTGCAACTCACGGAGCCCGCTGATTTTTATGCTACTGGCGTTTCCATCGTATTGCATCCGCGTAGCCCCATGGTTCCTATTATTCACATGAATGTTCGGTATTTTGAGATGAGTACCGGTCACTGCTGGTTTGGTGGTGGTATCGACCTTACACCCCATTATGTAGTCGAAGAAGATGCTCGCTGGTTTCATCAACAGCTTAAAAACGTCTGTAACGATCATGACGCAGGTTATTACGATAAATTTAAAGCCTGGGCTGATGATTATTTTTACATTCCTCATCGTCAGGAAACGAGAGGAATTGGCGGCATTTTCTTTGATTATCTCAAACCGACAGATGCTACGCACAAAACTGACTTGTTCTCCTTTGTACAGGGTGTAGGTAATTCTTTTGCGCCTATATACACCCATTTTATGAAACAGAATCGCGATTTGCCATTTGATGAGCACGAAAAAAACTGGCAGTTATTACGTCGGGGCCGATACGTTGAATTTAATCTGGTATGGGATCGGGGCACTAAGTTTGGCCTCGAAACAAATGGCCGTACGGAGTCAATTTTAATGAGCATGCCCCCGCAAGCCAATTGGATTTACGATTTCAAACCAGAGGCAGGTAGCAAAGAAGAGCAGACAGTACAATTTCTTAAAAAAGGGATTAGTTGGCTTTAAACTGGTATAGGATTTTCACTTTTTATCGACCTTTACCAGCGGTGAGATAGAGCCAGGTAACTGAGTCTGTTGGCTGTTTGCTCTGTCCCTGCTAACGCTTTATGATCTACTGTTCGAGAATCCAGGTGATGGTTTCCCGAACAGTATCTAGTTGTTCTGAAAATAGTGCTTTATTGACTCAAAACAACTTAAGTGTATGAATCTCTTCTGGATTTTATGGGCGATTGATGCGTTGATTGCTCTGGTATTTTTCTACTTCTTTTTTGTTGGTATCGCCGACGGTAGTGTATCGTCGTTCAATGGAGCTTTGTGGTTTTTTATACTGGCTGCGTTAGGGGCGGTTCTGGGAGGTAGTTATTGGTTATATACGCATCAGCATATAACAGGAGCTAAAATTTTGCTGGCTGTATTGGCTGTACCTGGCTTATTATGTGGTCTTTTCTTTTTGATACTTATCCTGACTAATCCTCGCTGGAACTAGAAAATCTTGTACGTGCGATTAGTAAACTGTTGCAGGCAGTAACAGATAATACACCCTGTTGCGGATTTTGGTGAATTTTTTCGGACAAATAGCCTCAGCCAAGAGAATGGTTAATCCATTTACGTATACCTATATGGCGGATGGCTTGCCGCGAGAATAGACTGATATAGCTATAAAAGCTTAAGGAAGAGATCAATTGCTCAAGTAAAAGGCAAATCAATAGGTAGCCTGATCAGATAAGCGTTAGTAAGAGCAAACGCTGACAAATAACAGAAGTCAAGTCTCGGTGAGGGATAGCCTAAAGTATAAAGTGCATAATCCCAGCCCAGCAGGCCATAGAAAAAGCCAGCATACCTAACCAAATAGCAGCACTAATAATGTTAGAATAAGTAATGCGTATACGAACAGTCATGATAAAGTAAGATCGATATCATGAGATAGAAGCAATTCTAATGCCAACAACCTTGGTTTAGCTAATAATACCTAGTTATATACGCCAGAAGACACCTTGGTAGGGAGTTAATTTATTGATAATCAATGTATAAGTTGCTTGTCCTCACTTTCAGGAAAAGTGAAAAATAAAGAAATCATGATTAAAAACAGCTTCAATGGCCTGCTAAACGCGCGAAGATCTTTTATTTTCAGTCGAAGGATAGGCTCAGTATCGGGCGTGGCGAATAAGATGTCTACTGAATGGATATAAAAGACGTATGTTAGAAAACAGGCTTATTGGTTGAATTAAGCACGGATGTGTAAGAGCAGAGGGGTATGTACGATCTATATAGTTAATGGCAGGCTGGATGATCAAACAACCTGTACGGACCAATTTTTTTCGATCTTTCCTGACGTGACGTTTATAGCTACTCAAGGTGAGTACTCGAAAAAGCCAGCCGCCAAATCCATTCCATAATGAACCAGAACAACTAACCGGTACTGAGTAACAATAACGGCTTACAGACACGTGTGGGTACATTTTTTTTATAATCATGGCAGTAATAGCACCAGAGAATTAGTGTATTTACGCCAAAGATTATCCGTTTGGATTGACCGAAGAATAAATAGGGAAGAACTTAGAAAAGAAGCCGGATAATAACACTCCAGAACAGGAGCGAAATGCCCAGCATACTTAACCAGATGAACACCTTGGGCAGGTTAAGCGATGTAATGCAAAATCGAAAAGCCATAGCAGTATATGTCCAATTCTATAACAAACGAAAAATACGATGAGTTGGCTTTAGAATTAATCGAATGGTATTCTGTGGGACAATATAAAGCCATTTTGTAAAAAAAGTTAGCTTAAAAGAACGTTAAACGATTAATTCTGGGACCATTAAAAATAAATTGCCGATTGGGCGTCTCTTGATGAAAAAAATTAAAATTGCGTTGCTTGTTTTGTCTGTACTGGGTAGTAACTGCCAATCAGCTGATAAGCAACCTTGTACTCAAACAGCTGTTGACACAAAAGCACCTCTGGAAGAGTCTACAGCTTTAAAGCAATATATTGAGGGGAATAAAATTTCGGCCAAAGCCGATACCCGTGGATTTTATTATAGTATCCAGAAGTCAGGCTCGGGGAGTAAACCAACCATTTGCGATAATGTGACGGTTAATTATACAGGTACGTTAACCAATGGGAAAGTATTTGATAGTGGAGAGGGAATAAGCTTTGGACTAAACCAGCTTATCCTTGGTTGGCAGGAAGGTATCCCTTTGGTGGCACCTGGGGGCAGCATTACGCTCTATTTACCCCCAAGTCTGGCCTATGGTTCTCAGGAACAGAATGATATTCCTGCTAATTCCATACTGATCTTTAAAATTGATCTGATTGGAATCAATTAACAAATGCTTTGACAATTTAGATTCTAGAGATTCTTTCGATTCTAATTGATCGTTTAGATATTGATTAGCAATAGAATCCGATAGAATCAATATAATCTACTTTGGTAAAGCACTAGTGTGCTTCTCCTGTTGCTATTGTGTTGATAACCAGTGGATAATATTCAGTCAGAATCAATATAATCTAAAGAAACTAATTTTCATCCATAGGAACATAGCGTGCTTACAGCAATAACACTAAAAGGCCGTAGGCATAAAGCAGGCAAAGAGTGACAGCGAACAGCCAGGTTAAGAAGTTTACTAAATCGAAAGGGGTTGAACGTTGCAGGCGATTCATGGTTCGTTAGGAAGGTAGAAGTTACATATAGTTCTGTAAAAACAGAAATAGGTCTATATCTACTTATCTTAATCCAACCCTAAACGTGGCTTATATAAATTGTTCTGCCTGGAACTGGTTGAAGTACTCACCTATGGATATGAAATGTACCCCCGGTTGAATAATCTGGCAAACTGATTGAGATTGCTTGGGCCGTCGGTGTAGAGGTGGAGTCAGCGCAAACGAACAGGTGCGGTAATGCCAGCCGCCAAATCCAGACCAGAGCGAGCCAGTTGCACTAACGGGTAGGGTATAACAGTTACGACCAGGGCCGAATTTGAAAATTTTAGGATAGAATCTCATGGAATGTAAGCTTATAGGTGGAAGAGGAGGGAAACTACACCCACTAAACAGATAAGGCTAATTCCTAAAACAACCGACCAGGTAATCGTCTTAACAAGATCAAGAGAACCTAAACAAAAGCGACTCGTAACCATACAGTAATGATTGGTGAACAGTGAAAATTCAATTATGGGTATGGATTAGATTCGCTTTACTTACGATAAATCGCAGCAGTCAGATTTTAAGACAAAAAAAAAATTGTAAAGTCACATTTTGGTAAGAATATCTTGTGTCTTGCCTAAGAAGAGTAGAATAGGCTAGGAGAAGCGGTAAGGAATAACTTTGTTGTAGCACCAAGAGAGGGATGCTAGGTGCTAAGCGATAAATTGCCAATTGGGCTGGATGCCCACTAACGGGCTAGCCTTAAGGGTTTACTGGAGTGAGAACGGGAAATGCGTTACAAAGAGACACTATATTATGCCGACTTTATGTTCCTTGACAATCACTGCCAATTGGTCGAAATTATAGGCAGCAAGTAGTTGAGCAGCTACAATTGTAGCTGCGATGATGAAAAGTTACTGCCAACTCGCCTTTGGCCTAGGCCAGCTTAGCTTGGGGCGAAATATACGTACTCCAATCGGGTTGAATCTGGTAAGACCCCGCGTAAATGTTTTTAGGTAGGTCGATACCTAATTGATCGATAACCGAACTGATTCGCCTTCTGCTAATAGGTAAGCGGGCTCCGTTACGTATAATCAAATGAGCAACAATAGAAGAAACCACAATACAGCTATGAATATGCAACGGATTAATCAGATGGGCCTTATGAATACGAATGAAATGGGGCCACCGATCGTTGTACCATTTTAAAGTTCTGCTTGATAAAATAGCTTTACCATTGATCAAGTGAACATAGCAGTAGTTAACATCCCCAGTTAAATAAAGAACTTGAGTTGGGTCGAACTTATGCTGAAGTTGAGCAGCAGCTAATCGCTTCATAACATAAATGGCTTAAGTGGATGGTAAACTTTTTACAAAGAGATTAATACGGAGTGGATAAAAATGAACTAGAACTCAAGTACTCAAATAAAATTCAAACTATTAATTTATAGGTATTAAATTTTTGTAATTCAGCGTGTTATAACTTGTTAGCTCACTAGGGATGGCTAAATAAATGTCAAATTAGATACAATTAATAAGAAATGTAATTCATGTTTAAGTTACCGTTTACTTAAAACATTCAATATTAAGTATCGTGTTGCGAATATAATAAACATTAGGAAATAGAAAAGAAAGTAGTTAGGGAAATTGAAGTAATTTATGGGACACCTAACGTTACTTAGCTAGTCTGGTGACTTTCTGCTAAGCGTATCAATTCCTGTAGGTAAGTGTAAGGCCGCGGAGAGAGTTGAGTAAATTCCGGGCAATATAATTATAGCCCTATCTTATAAAGTAGGAGAGGCCCAAAACTCAGCAGGATAACCAGGGCTAGACTAGATGATTGCTGAAAAAGTAATCATGAAATTGCCCATAACAAAAGTGCTCCAGCACTAAGAATGAGCAGTAGAATAAGCAATACACCAATAAACTGCACAAAGTCAAATTTGGGAAACTTCATTCGGTAATGGATTCTGTGAATAATCTCCTTACCAACAGTAGCATGATTAACCCAGCTATGACTAACACCAGCACCCAAGTGACTGCATTGAGCCACGAATTTTTATTGTCAGACATATCCAAAGTCGTAAAGTTGGCAGGATAACGAATATCCTATTATACGTAACAACTCGCCCTTTGGTTGCCTGAATAGAAAAAAAATAGGATGCAGATAATATTTAGTTGTAGAAAGATTAGGCAGATTTAAAGGATACAACAATCCCTACGATTGTAGAGATTAGGGAAGAGAGAAACGCAAGCACGGCCCAAAGGGTATTATGTTGATATAGGAAAAAAACACTACCCATAAACGAGAACAGACCGGTTAGTAATAATAAAAAAGATAGAGATCGAGCCATCACTTTTTTCATGAATATATATGGATAAGGCTGTATAAAGTAGCCAGGATAGGTTTAACAGTACTAAGTGAAAATAACTAAACAAACGTTTCGTTGATGTATACGATATGGGGCTGAATCGCAAAAGGGGGAAAATAATTGATAAATGCTCAATGGTAAAAATACGTAACTTACTTTAAGCAGATAATGATCGTAGCGATTCAAACAAACTTATATGATAATAACGCTTTCGGCAGGATGTACACTGGTAAGCCTTACTAGGAATTAGCTTCATTAGCTTAGGCCGAGCTACCCGATCAGGGTGCTCATCTCCACAAATGGGGCAAGTTTTAGAAAAACGAAATGTTTTATAAACGTAAATCAGGAACAGGATAGAGGCAATACTAGCGACGGCGATGAAAGTTATGTATTTGAGTTGCATGTTAATAGGGAGTTACTTGGCGAATTAGCTTATTAACTACAATATTATCAAGCATACTATTTGTATAACTATGAAGACTGAAACTGAATCCTTTCAAAATTCTATCTTTTGCCAAATTTTAACGTATTTGATAATATCCGACAACCGATTTGTTTTATTAGTTTACGGTAGAAATAAACATGTTATCATTGATCTGCCAGCAACTGCTGACAAACTAAGCCCTCTATGATCTACGTCAACTTATCAATAACGGTCTGCCCTATATGTCAGAACCAGAGAGTAGAGATCAGGAGGCTAGTTGGTGAAAAAATCATTAAAAAGCCCTAATAGACAATTGTCTGTTAGGGCTTTTTAATGATTATAGGTCAGTAATTCTTTAGAAAATAAGCCTCAAAAGTTCTTCAGCTACCAGCCAGAAAAGCGAGGTGGCAATGAAAAGTACAAGTGTCCAGGGACCAGGAATAGGTAGTGATCTGCGATTCATTACGGTAGGTATTTATGCTTAGATGCAGAGATGCTAAAAAAGTCACAATACCTATCTAGTTGGTGGCAAGAATTGTAATATTTATCACAACTTTAAAATAACGCCCACAAAATATAAGTGGCTAGTAAAGCGCTGATGATAAATACGCTTAGCCAAGTAATCGCATTAACTGCCTTAAACAAAGAAGGACGTGGCATACGAAAAATATATAGATAAGAGCCCGTAAAAACACCTATAAGTTTGCAACCATAACGGTTGTACTGCGACACTTATATTGCTTTTAAGACAATAAATAACTGAAATAGTTATAATTTTTGCAAGCGTATAACCAGAAAGTTATCAGGCCGATTTTGTTGAGAGGAAAATAGCAAGCCCTGTGCAGCTAATGGCAGAACCAAAGGAGAGTAAGGCAGTAGATAGTTTGCTCTGATAAAGAGCGAAGCCTGCCAGAAACAAAAGGACTATGGCAGCTAGCAAAAAAAGTAGACTTAATAAGCGTAAGAAGCTTTTTTGCATGGTGTAAACAGCAATTAACTTTATGTTCTGGAACTAGCGATTAACGGTTGAGTTTAGACTAGCCCATCTGAATTTATTAATTGGTGTAATAAATCCAGCGCCACATAACGGGTAAATTATTTTTTTTGACAACGTATTTTCTGAAAATCCCGATCAGTGATCACTGATCGGGACACCCAGTTTGTTTACTAATTAGGCGCGAAAAGGATGTTGGTGGCTTTGCCATCCTAGTTGATAAAATCGTTTTCCGCAGGCTGAGCACTGGTAAGCCTTACATGGAATTAATTTCATCACCTTAGAACGGGCTTTTCGGTCTGGATGTGGATTTCCGCAAAGCGGGCAGTCCGGTTTCAGACGGAAAGTTCGAAATAGATAAAGAAGGAAGAGGCCGAAAGCGAGACTGCCTCCGCCAAGGAAAATAAGTTTGAGTGTCATGAGTTAGAGGGAGTTTGCTGTTTGGAATGACAGAGTTAAAAAAAGTCACGTAAAAACAGAACCGTAGAATCACAATCTCAAACACTAATTTATTAATCGGCTAATCGGTGTAATTGTCTGATTTTAAAGCCTCAAGGTCACTACCAGAATCGGCCAGCTAAAGGGCTGGTCCTCTACGTTATCTACCGATTATATACCCATCAGGCTGGACCTGAAGCTCATAAGACTACTACATTGATGGTTCTTTTTTCTACTGACCCACTCCACAAATTTTGGATCAAGGTCAAAAGTTGTGGAGCATCTTGAATTAAGCATATAACTGGGTGAGCCGATA